>JAOARS010000343.1 GCA_025210415.1 Marinifilum sp.
CTTAGAAACTGTTTACATTTTATCCTTTGGTTTATTTTGGCGACTTAAGCACTCAGTCGGCTGCAAAAATTCTTTAAATAGCTAAGGCTATTCGCATCATTTTTCCTTTGTCTGAGTACTTCATTCATCCAAACTAATCCTCAAAAACAAAACTTAAACAGTTTCTTAAAGAGCCTAACTTCGAACGCTTCGCGATAAAGTTAAAATACAAGATATGAACAGTAAATATTGAAATAGATTTGTATCTAATATTCTTATTATAAGTTAATTGTCATGTAGGTATCTTAAGTGCTTTTGGTACTTTATAACTTTTAAACTTTATTTCTTTTACCCACTAAAATCAACATAGTGTTTGATAGTTTTTGTGAATCTTTAAATTATTTTATCATAAATTTTTTAAAAGGTGGAATATTGATTAATTTTAAAGGAAAGAGATAATATCATTAAAAAATGACAAAAGGAAACATCTTAATTACCGGGGCAGTTAAAAGAATTGGAAAAGAGATTGCCGAACATTTGGCTGCCAATGGATACAATATTGCCTTACATTACAATTCATCTAAAAAACAGGCTCTTGAGCTGCAAGCAAAACTTATAGGCCTTTATCCTTTGCAGAGATTTAAAGTTTTTCAGTGCGATTTGAGCAACGAATCCGATTTAGAGCAATTTACAGATAAAGTGATGAACCATTTTGATAAACTGGATGTTCTTGTTAATAATGCATCCGTTTTTGATCCTGGTATCATACGAGAAACCGATGTAAAACTTTTTAGCAACCAGATGGATGTGAATTTGAAAGCTCCATTCATTCTTTCAAGAGATTTTGTTTTAAATAATAGGAAGGGATTAATTATTAACTTTTTGGATACAAGAATAACAGGTTTCTCTAATTCTCATGCTGCTTATAGCATTTCAAAAGTTGGGTTGGCACACCTTACCCGTATGATGGCTTTGGAATGTGGCCCTGATGTAAGAGTTAATGGTATTGCTCCTGGTGCAACTTTGCCACCGGAAGGAGAAGGGGAGGATTATTTAAAAAATCTGGCTGAAAAAACACCAATGAAAGTGCCTGGCGGTATTCAACCAATTCTGAAATCTGTAGATTATATATTAGAAAACGAAAATTTAACCGGACAGATTTTATACTGTGATGGTGGAGAACAACTCTTATAAACAATTGTGTATGGCTATTATACGTGTAAAGAATTTACTAATTAGAACTTATATCGGATTTAATCCTGAAGAACTGAGAAACAAACAGGATGTTATAATAAATATGTGTATTAAGACAGATGTTAGTGAAGCAATAAAAAACGATGATGTTGACAACTCCTACAATTATAAAACAATAACAAAAAAAGTAATTTCTCTGGTTCAGGAAGGGAAATTTAAAATGCTCGAAAATTTAACACAGCAAGTTCTTGATTTGATAATGAATAATCCAAATGTTGAATGGGCAAAAGTTGAAGTTGATAAGCCTCATGCATTAAGATTTTCTGAATCTGTTTCGATAGAACTTGAAGCGAAAAGAGAAACTTAATTTGTAATCATATGAATCTGTGTATCATTGGAATAGGATCGAATATTAATCCAGAAGCAAACATTAGAAGAATGCTTTGCTTGTTGTCGAAAGATCATAGAGTGGGGCGACATTCTTCGTGGGTTAAAACAGCACCAATCGGGATTACTGATCAGGATGATTTCGTAAACGGAGCTGTTAGGGTTGAGACGCAACACGATATTGATGAATTTAAAAATTACCTCAAGAATTTAGAGGATAAAATGGGACGCGACAGAACACTTCCTAAGTTTGGCCCCAGAGTTATTGATCTTGATATTGTGGTATGGAATGGAGAAATTGTAGATGAAGATTACTATACTCGTGATTTTTTGCGTAATTCGGTTGATCAATTGTTGGTTTGATAATGTTCTATAAGCATTTTAATCAGGTTGATATCTGCTGGTGCCCAATCCAGTTTTATCAATTCTGATATTTTTATCCATTTGATATTTTGGTGTACTCTTATTTGGAACTCTCCAGTTGTATGCTTTACAAAAAATGCTTTCAGACAAACTATTTTATTGCCATAATCGTGAGTGTTTTCTCCTAAAAATCCAATTACTTCAGATTGAATTCCAAACTCTTCGTTTAATTCACGAACCATGCATTCTTCAGCAGTTTCATATGCTTCTATTTTTCCACCTGGCAATTCCCATTTTAAGCCCAAGTCGTCGTGATGATTTCTTTGTGCGACCAGAATTGTATCATCTTTTTCAATAATTGCTGCACATACAGGAATTGGTTTCATTCCGAATCTTTTTTTACAGAATCAAGTTCGTCTACTAAATTAGCAGCTAGTTTTATCAGGTTTTTACAGGACATTGTATAGTTAATCCTGATATCAAAACAAGTTAAATAATCGGATTTTTCCTGAAACCTGGCAGTAAATTTTTCTGCTATTTGAGATTTGTTTTTAAGCAGTTCCAATGCTGCGAAATATGCACCACAATAACCATTTGTTGCTTTGCCATTTCCATATTTGGCAAATTCAACAATCTGATCATTGGTAATTTGATATTCTTCCTGAAAGGCTTTGTAAATTGCTTGCGCACAATTGTAATAGCCCGGAGGCTTATGAAAGTATTTTAAAGCAATATCAGCTTTAGATTTTTTGTAAAAAAACCTCATTGTAAAAGTTCAAGTTGGTTACTAGCAAATGTAGCAGTTTCTAACTTGAAACACCAACCCAATAAGCTCTTTTAGAACATGAACTTTGTCATTGTTTTTAGTTGGAGGTTTTAATTTTGCTTTTTATCAGGCTGATTTTTTGTTCTAAAATTAAAGAGAAATTAATAGAGTTTTGTTCTACAAATTCAAACAAGATCAATGATTTCTCATAGTATTCTTTACTAAGAAAATATTGTTCTTTTGCATTCTGAATTTCCGCTTCTGCAAAAAATAACTCAGCTAGTATTTGCAGATGCTTGTGTGTATAGTTGTGTTCTGCCAAAAGGTCTGTTGTAAGTTTGTTTTTCGATAAACTTCTAAAATATGAAGCATCTTTTTTGAGGAGATCGTGATATGCATTTTCTAATATTTGTGATGCTTGTTTTGTATTATTTTTTTTCAGCAAACCTAATATTTGAGCAATAAGATCTCCTATCATCTCAATCATTCTAAGTATATAATCTTTCTGATACATAAAAAACATATTTGGATAGCTTATGAAATTAATAAAATTTAAGCTTGTGTAAAAAGTTTATGCTTTTGCACTAACCAAACACTAATACCGAATGCGCTAAAATAAAAAATAGAGTATTTTACCCTTATTCAAGACAAAAAAGTAAGACATAGTTGTTCTACGTCGCATCTTTTTTAACGAAGAATAAGGGCAAAAGAAGCTGTTTTATAGCCCATTTATTGTCGGTTTTTATAATACTGATTCGTATTTAAAAACAAACTAAAGATAAAATAATTGTTTTGGGTTTATTGATTTAAATATTTGATATTGTGCTTTTTATTGTGTGATTAACATTTAATGGTTTGTAGAATGGCTATATGATTTTAGGTTAAAAAAATACAATTATCAATTGTATTTTATAAGGTTTGAAAGGGTGAAAGTTTTTTTGTAAGTTGATAAAAATGTGCATAATCTGTTTTCTGTGATTTTAACCCGATATCTAAATAATATTAGTATTCGTAATAAGAAAACTTTTAAAAAATTGTTTTCCCAATATTACTCACCTCTGTGTTTATTTGCCAACCAATACATAAAGGATATTGAAGTTAGCAAAGATGTGGTACAAGAGGTATTTGAGAAATTGTGGGTTAATAATATTAAGATTACTTCTGAAACTACAATAAAATCCTTTTTATATGTTACGGTTAAGAATGCATGCCTTAATTATTTGAGACATAAGACTAAAGAAGAGAAAAATAAAAATGAATTGTTATATGAGAATGATGATTCTTTTTTTGAATTTACTATGTTGGAAGAGGATATTCATTATCATTTATATAAGGCGATTAATTTGCTTGCACCAAGAAGCAAAGAATGTATTTTACTTGCCATAAAAGGATACTCTAATCAAGAAATTGCAGAAGAAATGAATATTTCTATTAACTCTATAAAAACCCTTAAACAGCGATCTTACAAGCTGTTGAGAGAGAATCTTTCCTCCGTTTTTTAATAAAATCTGATTTTTTTTGAGACACTGTCATCCTGCTATTAAAATTTAGTGTATTAAAAGTAAAGGAATCACAAAGTATTTTTTTGATTAAATGATTTGTAGAAATATGAAAATAAAAGATTTGGTATAGAAAAGTTTTAATTGAAAGAAGAGAAATGACTTAAACTAATCAATATGAGTTCTAAAATATATTTCGACCCACAATATATCAGGAACAGGAAGACTTTTAAGAAGTTGTTTTCTGAGTATTATTCTCCTCTCTGTTTGTTTGCAGATAAGTATATAAGTAATATGGAAGTTAGCAAAGATATTGTGCAAGATGTTTTTATCAAATTATGGGAAAGAGATATGAAAATCTCATCGAAAGTAACAATGAAACCTTTCATGTATGTAACTGTGAGAAATGCTTGTATAAATTATATACGACAAAAGAATAGGGAAGAAAAAAGAATTTTGGATTATGCAGTTTTGAACTCAGATTCGTTATTTGAATACAATGTAATGGAAGAAGATGTAAGTTATAAGTTATTTAAGGCTGTAGATCAGTTATCTCCAAGATCAAAAGAGGCAATTTTACTAACTGTACAGGAGTATTCAAATCAAGAAATTGCTACAAAAATGAAAGTTTCAATAAATACGGTAAAAACTTTAAAACAAAGATCTTATCAGAGATTAAGACAAGCTGTAATTGCTACAATTTGTTTCCTCTTATTGTGTATTTAAAATAGTAGGATTTTATAGTGAAAATTGACTTTTAGTTTAAAAGAAAACAAAATGAAAAACAACAATATAGATAGTTCTGATTTGATTTTTAAGTATTTGATAGGAGACTTAAGTTCTCAAGAGGAACAGGATTTGAACAAGTGGCTCGAAAATCCCTATAATAAATTACAGTTTGATAAAATTTGTAACTCCGAGAAAATTGATCAGAAATTTGAACAACATCGTAATATAGATGTTCGCAAAGATTGGAAACGAGTTGCCAAAAGAACAGTATACAAAGAAATTAAGAGCACAGTATTCAAATATGCTGCTGCCATTATTTTACCAATTGGTATTTTTCTTGCGATTTATTATACCATAAATACACCCCAGTATTCTTTAAATAATGAACTTGTAATAGTTGAACCAGTGGTGGGAAATCAACCTCTTTTGATATTAGATAATGGTGTAGAACACATTTTATCGGGTAAGGATACAGTTTTGAGTATTGATAATACAAATGTGATGATTGGTGCAGACAATGTACTTTATAATTCGAAAGAAACAATTAAACCAGACAGTATTCAATACAATATTTTAAAAACACCTAAGGGAGCAAAACACAAACTAACATTGGCTGATGGGAGTACTGCTTGGTTAAATGCAGAAACTACATTAAAATTTCCTGTTCAATTTACAGATGAAGAGCGCAAGGTATTTCTCATCGAAGGTGAGGCTTATTTTGATGTGATACATGATGCCGCACATCCGTTTGTAGTAGACGTGAATAGCGTAAATGTAAAAGTGTTGGGAACAAGTTTCGACATAAAAGCTTATAAAAATGAAAAATCAATTCAAACTGTTCTTATCGAAGGAAGTGTTGAAATGAATTATAAAGAAAATGTTGATAAAGCAGGTATTGTGCTGGTGCCGGGTTCAAGAGGGCGTTTTTCTCAGTCGGAAAAGAGAATTGTTATTGATGAAGTCGATACAGAAACTTATACAGCATGGAAAAACGATCAGCTTGTGTTTTATGATCAGAGGCTTGAAGACATTATGAGAGATCTTTCCAGATGGTATGATTTTGAAATAGAGTATGAAAATAATGAATGTAAAAATTTGACTTTTACTGCAGATTTGGAGCGATACAGTAATATGAATGTAATTCTGGAAGCTCTTGAAGCTGTTGAAGATATTCAATTTATATTAACCAAAGATAAGATATATGTGAAAAACAGGTAGAAAAATACCAGTGGTAATCCCCATCACCACTGGTACAAATGCAGCATTCATAACAGAATACTATACATTAAAAATCCAGATGTAAAGTTATGAAAAAATATTAATAAGCAGATTAGGATTCTTATTAATATAAAATTAGGTGGGGTATTCTAACCTAAAAAATAAATTATGAAACAAAAATTAATTACTTGTTTTAAAGTATTCGTAACTATGTTCTTACTGTCATCCTGTAGTGATGACGATATCGATTTAACTTCTTCAAAATCCTTTTCTGTTTATGGCTTGTCATACGATATTGAAAGTAGCGTGATATGGCATGCCGATAATAATTTTGTAGCTAATACTAAAGAGTACGTATATCTTGATCGTTATACCGATACTGAGGGAAATGAGGTTGAAGATGAAATTCTTGGTTTTTCTTTAGATGGTTCGACCACACAAGTGGGATACTATATTGTGTCTTTGTATGGAGAAGGCATATCGTATAGTGAAGATCTTAATAGTGCTGTTGGAAAAGGAGCATTAATTACAATTCATTTTTCATCGGAAAATTTTGACGAATTAGAAGAGGGAATTTATGAGTATAATGTAAGCAAAGAAGCCAATACTTTTACTGCATATTCATCCTCACAATACGATTTTAATACAACAATCGAACAAGAAATAGGTAATGCAAGTCAAATTACCCAAGGACAGATTCAAGTTGTAAAAAATGATGAAGAATATGAATTTAAGCTCAACTGCAAAACAAGTACCGGAAGTGAGTTAACAGGAACCTATTTAGGTTCTTGCACACGTGTAGATATCAAAAGTAAAATATCTGTTAATCATTTGGAAGAGGTTAAAATGGATGCTGTTTTCGATACATTAAAGACGATTACGACCACGTTTTGGGGAGCTGTTTTTGAGAGTGAATTAGAGGATATTCAGGCACCTGCAGTATTTCATTCAGCTACATCAGGTGTTATGAGTATCAGAGATGCCATGCGACTAGATGATCTTAGTAAAAGAAAAATTGAACTTGCCTTGTGTTATAACAGAGAAACAAATTCAATTCTTTTTAAATCTCCAATTGAGTTGAGATCAAATATGTGGCGAGGTATGGGGTTTAATCCGGATGTACAATTCCCGTGTCATACTACATTTGATGTTTCGCCTTCCTCATTTACAATTGATGATTTCGATTCTTTAAATAGTAGTGAAGATTTTTCTTTTGATGTAGAGGACAATGTGAGCGAAATACCCGTAGATAGTGAATTGCCCAAAATAATTCTTTTTGAAACAGGTAATGGTTTAAAAGGTGCAATTAAAATACTCGAAATTACTCCGGTAGCAGAAGAGGAAAGCTATGATTGGATGGGATCGCTCGTCGAGGCAGAAACTAATCCTGTTGCTACGTTCGAGTTAAAAGTACCAATTGTTTCAATTACAACAAAACTAAAATAATCTACCAATTATACATTTCAATATACTCCGTTAGTGTTTTTTAACTGTCATATTCACAATAATTTATGCTTTCAAGGTGTGGTTTTGTAACAATATCGGTTAGTTAATGATCTTAGCGTTAAATTTGTTTGGCATTTAACGCTGTCGTTAATCTATCGGCATACCAAACGATAACTTTATAGTTAAAATGGTATAAGTTGTTCTTGAGTGCCTTGTAAATCAAACTAATGAACAATGACTAAAAACTAACGAACTATTAACATTTAAATCTAAGCGTAAAATGATATATATAACTCAATGGAAGAAGTGTAATGTCCGTGCATTCTTTCGACAAACTTTAATTAATTTGAAGTTTATAATCTTCTTATTGTTAATATGTAATGCAGAGGTTTTTGCTCAAGATAAAATTCAAAATACTAAAATCAGTTTTGAAATAAATAATGCCAGTATCAGGTCAATTTTAAAGGAAGTTAAAAAGCAAACTAACTTTGATTTTGTTTATAATGGTAAAGAGTTAGCCGATAAAAAAATATCAATTAATGTAAAAGATGCAACGATTGATGAAGTGATGAATAAATGCCTTGAGAATACAAACTTTTCGTATAAAATAAAAGGCAAAATTATCATGATTATTAAGAAAGCGGGAAAAATTGGAGTACAGGATAAACCCAAATGGGTTACCGGATCGGTTACGGATACCGACGAGAATCCTCTTCCTGGAGCAAGTGTTGTTATAAAAGATACTTACACAGGAGTCTCTACTGATATGGATGGGAAATATAGAATAAAACTTCCTAATAATCAGGTAACTTATTTGGTTTATAGTTGTGTAGGTATGGAACCCAAAGAGGTGAAGATTATCGATCAAAAGTTGGAGAACATTGTTCTGAAAAGAGCAGTTGCGGCTTTAAATGAGGTGGTTATAACCGGTATGGAAAAAATACAAGAAAATCGGGTAACGGGAGTTGCTACTGTTATTACTTCACGTGAACTTCAGGATCAGGGAATTAGTTCTATAGATGACTTGTTTGAAGGAAAAATTGCCGGGTTAAATACCACCACGATTTCCGGAGCTCTTGGTACAAGATCTAAAATTACAATTAGAGGTGAAAATAGTTTAACAGGTAATACTGAACCTTTATGGATTCTGGATGGTTTGCCAATGACTACCGGAGTTCCCAAAAATAATAGTGGTGATTATGCAGGAACAATTATGCAGGATGGTGTAGGTAATATCATGCCTGAGGATATTGCATCTATTACAATTTTGAAAGATGCTGCTGCATCTGCAATTTATGGTGCTAAAGCTGCAAATGGAGTTATTGTTATTACAACTAAAAAAGGGTTTAGATCTAAAACTCAATTCAATTACAGTGGCAACTATTCATATTCTACGAGTCCTAATATCGATTTAGATTTTATGAATTCAGCAGAAAAACTTCAATATGAAACCGGAATTGTTGAAGATTTTGGAATTTATTATGCCGAAGCTGCTGGTCGTGGTGGTAGATTATGGAAAGATTACTATAACGGATATATATCGCAACAGGAATATGAGAACGAAATTACCAAACTTTCATTTCGCAATACCGATTGGTTTGATCAGATTTTTAATGCAGCAAAATCGCAAAGCCATAATGTTAGCGTAAGAGGTGGTAGTGAAACACTATCGTACTACACATCAGTAAGCTACACAGATAGGAAAGGTATTTTAAAACCCAATTCGAGTACAAATACAGGTGTTCTTGTGAACCTTGAATACAGACCAAATAAGAAATTGATCGCTAATTTTTCAGTATCAGGAAATGCCAGAAGCAATAAGAATCATGCATCAGCTGTAGATCCATTTAAATATGCCATGTTTGCCAATCCTTATGAACAAGCTTATGGTGAAAATGGGAAATATGCCAGTGATTTAACTTACCTGCCAAACAATACTACCGATGAAACAACCTCTGGTTATAAATTCGATTCGTTTAATATCTTAAGAGAACTGAATGGAACAAAAACACAACAGAATGGTTTGGATTTGAGTTTGACGTTTAATCTTAAATACAATATTCTAAAAAGTTTCTCAGTACAATCAATATTTAGAAAATCGATATCTCATAATTCAGCGATGATAGAGTTGAATCCTGGAACATACGCTTCATTTTTTAATTCATCAATTGCGAAAGAAGCATTTAAGAATCGGGATGTTATACCATCGGCTTATAACGATGGACAACTAAGTGAAAGTTCAGGTAGAAATAATGCTTGGAGCATGAGAAATCAGATCGATTACTCCAAAACCATTGCAGATGATCATTTGTTTTCAGTTTTACTGGCAAATGAGATTACATCACGAAAGTTCAATAATTTTGGTTACACATCGCCGATTTATGATCCGGAGTACAGAATTACCGGCATACCTTCTTTCGAAAATGAAGAACTATTATACGGAGATTTCGAAACATCTCTTAGAAAATTATTTAATACAAGTGATGGACAAGACAGAACAGTTTCATTCTTAGGCCAATTAAGATATAGTTTTAAAGACAAATACATCTTAAACTTTAATGCACGTGCCGATGGAGCCGATGTTATTGGTGATGCTGAGAAATTTACTCCACTTTGGTCTGTTTCAGGTAGATGGAATATCGATAAAGAATCATTTTTTAGTAAGTTTAAACATGTAATAAATCAATTTTCTTTAAGATCTTCTTATGGCTTTACAGGTAATATTGACAGAACAGCTTACCCATTTTCTACCATAACCTTGAGTAGTGATAGATATTTGAATGAATATTATTCTGATGAATTTGCATTTCCAAATCCTTCGGTAACCTGGGCGAAAAAAAGAGAAGTAAACGTAGGAGGTAATATTTCCTTGTTTAATAATTTTATTTCTATTGATGCAAATTATTATTCAGACAGAACTGAGGATGTTTTGTCAGATCTTCGAGTTCCGGCATCAACAGGGCGTGTTCGTGTTAAAGCTAACGGAGGAATTCTTGAAAATAAAGGATTTGAGTTAGCTGTATCGATGCGCTTGGTTAAGACAAAGGATTTTTCTTTTTATGCTTCGGGAAATATCTCAAGAAACAAGAATGTTATTGTAAAAGCTTATAATGGTTTGAACAATTATAAAGATGCAATTAGGACTAATGTTAGAAGAGGTGGCGTATTTCCTATAGAGGGAGAAGAAGCGGGAGGCATTTACGGTTGGGAATATGCTGGTGTGCACCCCAATTCGGGTTTTCCAATGTATTACCTTACAGATGAAGGAAAACAAGAGTATGCAAAAATTCTTGATGGTTGGGATACTTTTACTCCGGATGAGCAAGAATATTATGTCAGTTCAGGCATAATTCCATCCTTAACAAGCGTACCCAATAAGGTTGCCATAAATAAAGATTTAAACCTGTTTCAGGATATGTATTTTGCATCTATGAAGAATATTGGAAGATCGAATCCTAAATATGTTGGAGGATTTTCAACTTCGATGAAATATAAAAACTTCAGTCTTATAACTTATTGGACTTATAAAATGGGTCACATAATTCAATCTTTCGATGATAGAAAAAATGCACCTAAAAACAAACTTAGCGGTATGGGAGGTGGTAATTATGTATCATCCGACCTTGCTGTTTCTGGAACAAACAGACAAAAGAAGTACTTGTATCGATGGCGAAACAGTGGTGACATAACCAATATTCCCGGTTTTACGACAGGGCGAGATTATTTCTCTACAGCTCATTTTACACACAACTACCAAAAAGGAGATTACTTACGATTAAAATCTTTGGTTTTTAAATACAGAATGCCGTCAGATTTTGTGAATAAGTTGGGATTTAATAATATGAGTGTGTCGTTTACCGCCAACAATTTACTAACATTTACAAAGTACAAAGGTATGGATGTGGCTACAGAAAATAGTTTTGCTTATCCAACTGCCAGAGAGTATAATTTGAGATTGAATGTAGGATTTTAATATTAAAAGTGATGAGAAAAATATTAATAATTTCAATAATAATTTCATGTATTACATTATTGCAATCCTGTGATGATTTTTTGGATATTAAGCCACGTAATACAAAAGTTGTTAAAACCGTTAAAGACTATAGAGATATTCTTGCCAGTTATATGAATTGGCTAAAGGATATTAATGGCAAACAGTTTAATATAATGGGAATAGGAGTGTTTGGGTATCCTAAATTTGACATGACGGAGCTTATCAGCTACTATTCCGGAGAATTACAACTCAAGGAAGAAAACTTAATAGATCCAACTTCCGGTAATATAAGAGTTTATGAAGAATCTCTTCTGAATTGGGATCAAACTAATATTAGAGTTTGGGAAAGAAATTATGCTTTTTTAGGGCCATTGAATTTTATTATAGACAATATTGACAAGGCCGATGTAAATGAAGAAGAAGCACTTGTAGATATTAAAAATTACGTGAAAGGTGAAGCCTTGGTTTGGCGAGCATTTGCATTCTATAAACTGTTACAATATTATTCGCCCTATAAATCATCAGACTTAGGCATTCCTCTAAGTCTATCGGCATATAAAGATCCTGTAAATGCAACATTGAAAAGAAATACGCAAAAGGAAGTTTATGACCAAATAGTTTTAGATTGCAAAGAGGCTTTAAAACTTTTGAAAGAAACCCCTAAAGATATTTGGAATGCAGCATATGATGAGAAGTTTATAAATGCAATGCTTGCTAATGTATATATGTACAAAGCCATGTCGGGAGCAGCTGAAAACGACGATTGGAATATGGCAGTTTTGCATGCTGATAAAGCAATGATCGGTAGAAGCCTTGCAACGGACCCGGCTGGGTTAAAAGAAATATTTGACCTTAGTGACGATACAGGGTACCAGGAAATAAAGAATGATGAGACATTCCTAAGAATTGTTAAAAAGAATTTTTTTACTTTCGGTAGGGTTTATGCAAGAAGTGATGCTAGTTTCGAAGTATATGCAGGTTATTCTTCAGATGATATTCGAAAAGGAATCTATTTTACGGGATCCGGAACGAGTGCCATAAACTCAAAATATGATATTACTCCAACTGTAATTAATATGCTTTCTGGAAGAGGAGGTGTCTTTAATCTTTTTAGGTTAGCTGATATGTATCTAATTAAAGCTGAAGCTTTAGTAAGAGATAATAAAGATGCTCTGGCTATTGAAGTATTAAATGAGTTTAAGCAGAGCAGGTATACCGAAGATTTTGTAATTCCTACCAATCATGATGCCCTGTTAAATGAGATTTTGAAAGAAAGAAGATTGGAATTCTATCTCGAAAATGACAAAAGATGGATAGACATGAAACGTTTGGGTGTGGAGTTCGACAGAGGAACTATAATTGGAAAGAACTACTTGCTGAAATCGGATGATTTTAGATATACCTTTCCTATCCCAATTACTGAATTTGTTGAAGAGAGCGATATAGTTCAAAATCCGGGATGGGAACATCTGTTAAATTAATATTAAAAAGAACTAAATATGAGATTTTATTTAAATATATCAACCATTATTATTTCTTGTTTGTTGTTTGCTTGTAGTGCATCAGAATACGAATACCCTGATAATAATAATGTTTCGCCAGAATCTATTGTAGATATTCAGTTAAAACCAAATCATTTTGAATTGGTAGCTGATGGAAAAGCAGAAATTGACTTTAATCCTGTTTTATTTAAGACTGAAGAGAAAATACCAGTATTGGATGATAGGATTGATCCTTCCTGGATTAAGTATAAAACAGTAACAGGAGAGGAAATTAGTCGTACATTTTCGACATCAGACCCTTCGTTTGTGGGATCAACCATAGAAGTTTTTGCAAGTGTAAATAATGTTGTGTCTGATACTATTTCTTTTACAGTAAAAGCTCCTTTGGAAACAAGTTTATATAACGAAATCACATTTCCTGTTGTATTCCATATTACCCAAACCAAAGATGAAGTGTTGAACTATGGAGGAGAGATTCCTGTTGGTAAAATTGATAAATTACTAAAGCGAATGAATGATGTTTGTTCAGGAGAACTAAGTAATAGTCCTGTAGGAACTGATACAAAAATTCGTTTTAAACCTGCATTGTATAATCCAGATGGTGAAGATTTAAGAGAACCTGGAATTAACAGGTTTATTGTGGATGGACAAGTGAATTCGGATAATATGTATAAAGATTTTATCCGGGAGAATTCGAATATAAATTGGCCTTACGATAAATATTTAAACATTTGGATTTTTACTGATAGCCAAAGAGCATATAGTGATTTTTCATTCGAAGTAACAGAATTGTGCAAACCGAATGCTGTTTTTACAGGAACTGATTTGTCCAATAAACCTCAAGGCCTTAATTTAGTAGAAGTTAATGAAGGAAACTGGAATCCTGTTCCACAAGACTATGGCATAAAGATTAAATCAAACTTGCTTAATTCTCAAAAACTTATATTTAATCGAGAATCAGATAATGATTTTATGCATTATTTAGGGAATTATTTTGGACTTTTAAAAACCCATACTCACCGGACTAATGCAACCATTCCTGATGACTATTGTGATGATACAATTGGGTATCTTCCTGGAGAGGAGTTTTATAAAGAAAATAGGACTACAATTAAAGAAACGGCTTCTGGTTATCGATTTGTAAGTGAAAATATCATGGACGATCAGACTGGATTGCATAAAAGCATATCGGAAGATCAGATGATCAGGATCAGGTGGGTTGCCGAGAATTGTCCAGGTAGATCTGCTTGGAAATCAGATTTTGCATTTACCGGAGAGGATTAACAATGATACCATTTCTGGTTTAAACTTTCACACTGTGGCATAATGCCGATAAAATAAATAGAAGCAAACTTGAGCAAAACGACAAGTTGATTCACTAATTTATCTAATCGGCATTACACTTTCTTGCCTAAAAATTAAAGTGATTTTCAGAGTAAATGATTTAATCTGTAGTGTTTCACTAATTTTTTTTAATCCTATACTTTCATCAGAAAAGTTATACTTAACAGATTAAGATAAGGCAATTACGCATAATAATTAAACATTGGTTTCGTTCAATATTTTTTGAATGGAACTGCAAATCATATTAAAATGAAGAGAATAATAATTTTATTAATGGTATTGGTTGGTATCACCAAATTGACATATGGACAGGGTATTCAATTTGAAAAAAAATCATGGAAAGAAGTTCTGCAACTTTCACAAGAATTAGATAAAACTGTTTTTGTTGATGTATACACAACTTGGTGTGGCCCATGTAAAAAGGTAGCAAAAACGGTTTTTACCCAGGAAAAGGTGGGTAAGTTTTACAATGAAAATTTTATTAATGCCAAAATCGATGGTGAAAGTAAAGAAGGTGTTAAGTTTGTAGAAAAATACAATATTAAATCTTACCCAACTTTTTTGTATTTAGATAAGAATGGAGATGTACTATACCGATTTGTAGGTGCTAAAAAAGCCAAGGATTTTATTGGAGCAATAAGCAAAATAAAAATTGTATCGAAGTACGGGGGGTGGGAAAAAATGGATAGTATTTACCACTCAGGAAAAGGAAATCCCAATTTATTTTATGACTATTATTCAATAATGTCAGGAAAGAGAAAAGAGAATGCTTTGAATGCATTCCTAAAAAATTTACCTGAAGATGAACTGATGGATATTGAAATGAAAGACCTTATTACCAACACCACAATCTACGATGATGTTCTCATGAATAAAGTCATTGATGGATTAATTCCAAGGTGTGGTGTTGATAAAGATTATGACTTTGTGATGACTTTTGGTATTCGAATACATTTGAATAAAATTCTTAAAAAGGCTATAAAAAATGGAAATGAAGAACGCTTTAATCAAATCATGAAACTAAAGCATAAGTTTTATTCTCAACAAAATAAGAAGAAACAAGATTCAGATCTTGCCCTTAATGGAAGAGGCTTGTTTTTTTCATCTCCCGATTTGTGTAAGCTTATCTATGCATATACCAACTCAAGTAGAGATGGTGAATTTAAATCGATTTTTGAAAAATACATAACAAACTTCATGCAAATGAAAATTCCTAATAGATTCTTGATAGAGAGAGAGCCCAAAAACCCCACTAAAAGAATTTACATGTTCGCATTGTTAAAAGATCAAATTCCATCGAAGCTATCTGTTATTTCAGAATATTTGGTACAAATGATTGATTATTATTGGTTATTATCAGACTCTGATAAAACGACAAAGAAAAAGTGTCATGATTGGTTATTGTATGTTTATAACTTAAATCCATACAATTATAATGCTGCTTCGGATATTTCAAATTTGCTCATCGAAATGGGATATAAGAAAAAAGCCATTGAGATTTTGGAGGAAACTGTGGCTCTTCAAGCAAAACTTGCAAATGAGAAAAATAAAGACATTGTAAATTTGCAGCGCAGGTTAAACAAGTATTTGTAAAAACAAAGGTTTAAAATTGAACTCAATTCACGCTATAAGATTAGCTTTTGCCGATATGTTAATTGAATAGTTTTAAGGAGTTTGAGAACTTAAAGCTAAAGTCATTAAGTTGTTAGCGAAATAATTTTACCTTTGTAGGTAAGAGGTACTTAAATAGTTTTTAATCTGAGAAATTATCCTTTTACCTGATCTGCATAATGGTAGCATAGGGAAGCGACAAATATTAATATGATATTTAAAATTTTATTTAGATATAGCCGTTTCATTTAATTGAAATGGCTTTTTTTGTACTAAAATATTTGATTATGAAATGGTCCGAGGAGGCTTGGAGAAGAATTGAAGGTATCTATACTCAAATATTAGAGCATCCTTTCATTAACGATTTAATGTGTGGTGAGCTGGATAAGGATAAGTTCAATTTTTATTTGCAACAGGATTCTATATATTTAGCCGAATTTGGTAAGGTATTGGCAGGAATTGCGGGAAAGCTTGAAAATTCTGATGACAGAAAAGAGTTTTTGAATTTTGCGAGCGATACTGTATCCGTAGAACAAGTGGTTCATCAGTTTTACTTAAACGGAAATAAGAATAAAATTGCAGCTTCTCCTTCATGTTTGTTGTATACTTCATTTATTCACAAACAACTAGCTACTGCATCGGTTGAAGAAGCTGTAGCAGCTGTTCTTCCTTGCTTTTGGATATATAAAATGGTTGGCGATTACATTTTAGAAAACCAGGTAAATGCTAATAATCCATATCAAAATTGGATTGATACTTATGGAGGAAAGGAATTTGCCAAGGCGGTTGCAAAAGCAATAGAAATATGTGATAAACTTGCTATACAGGCATCAATTGAGAAGCGAAAAAAAATGTGGGATGCATTTGTAAAAGCTTCTAAAATGGAATGGATTTTTTGGGATAGTGCCTATAAAAAAGAAAGTTGGCCAGTTTAAATCGAATTAAAAAAATTAGATGAAACGAGCATGGTTAAAATAATTATTAAACACACACGGCAATGACTATTTTGATCTTGTGGTTTCCATCCGAGAAAAGAATGAAATGATAAACGAATGAAATATAATAGAGTATTAAGTATTGCCGGAAGCGATTCGGGTGGTGGAGCAGGTATACAAGCCGATATTAAAACCATTTCGGCCTGTGGTTCTTATGCTACAACTGCAATTACAGCAATAACCGTTCAAAATACATTGGGCGTTAGCAATGTTCATGCTGTACCAAATCATATTTTGGTTGAGCAAATAAATGCTGTTTTAAATGATATTGGAACCGATGCAATAAAAATAGGAATGTTGCATTCTTCTGAAACCATTAAAGCAGTTTATAATGTTTTATGCCAATATAACATTCAGAATGTTGTTCTCGACCCGGTGATGGTGGCCACCTCAGGAGATAAATTGTTGCAGGAAGAAGCTGTTTCTGCATTGAAGAAACTGTTAATTCCATTGGTTAGAGTGATAACTCCAAATATTCCGGAAGCTGAAGTTTTGTTGGAGAAAAAGATTGTAAATCAGGATGATGTTTTTTTATCCGCAAAGGAGCTGGCAGAAAAATACAAGGTATCTGTGTTGCTAAAGGCAGGCCATTTAAGCAACGATGAACTAATTGATGTGTTTTATGATTTTGAAAAAACAGACTTGTTAAAATTAAAATCGACTCGTTTGGATACGAAAAATACACATGGTACTGGTTGTACAATGTCTTCGGCTTTTGCAGCTTACCTTTCGCAGGGATTTGATTTGCAAGAATCTGCTCAAAAAGCCAAGAATTATATAAATGGTGCCATTTATGCAGGAGCTGATTATGAAATTGGAGAAGGGCATGGGCCGGTTCATCATTTTCATGAATTCTGGAAGTAAATACAAGCTTAAACAGTTTCTAAGTTTAATATTTTAGAAGTTTCTGTATAGAAATCAGTAAATTGAAAACTGAAA
>JAOARS010000344.1 GCA_025210415.1 Marinifilum sp.
CAGCATGAGTGTCGATACACCATCACAGCCCATGTGCTAGTGGTGTGGTAGCATAAGTGTTGATAACCTCATAGTCTAAATGTGAACGATCTCATATTAATTGAAAAAAGAACAATTGTAAAAATGGCTGCTTTGCATTATTAATATCGATGTGAAAACTTAAATCAAAAATTGTATCATATCAATAGATTGTTAGATATGAGACACAAGACTTTATTCTATTTCTTTTAGCATATTAGTTATGTATTTTATATAAAAACCTGAGATTTTACTTTTTTCAGTTTCCAATTTTTTTAGATACTCCTCTCCAACCTGCTTTGCTTTCTCGTATTCGCCAGCCACAATATAAGCTTGAACCAGTAAAGATCCATTTCCTATTTTTTTCTTTGAATTTTTAACCGATGTTAATGCCCAATCGATTACTATTTTACGATTGGTAAAGGCAAGCAAATCTTCTTTGGGCAATTCCTTAAACAAGGAAGTAATCAATTCAAAATAGACATGGTTACGTTGCGAATAATAATCACTTATATACTCTTTAGCAGATTTTTCAAATTGCTCAAATTCTTTATTTTTCAGATAATACATCCACTCTGCCTTCTTGGCATACAAAGCTGTTTGTTCAATACCCAGTTTTCGGTATTTTTCCAACAAAGCATCATAATTGGCAGACCTGTAATTTTTAACAATTTGCTCTTCTATCCTATTATCTATTACACGATTAACATTCCAAAAGTTTACGATTTTTAGATAGTCTGCTCTATGTTTCACTATAAATTCAAAAACTTCCCCACTCAAATCCAGTTGAATGTCAGACAAAAGTATAAAGAGATCTTTATTGAGTTTTTGTTCTTCTGACAAGGTATTAAAATAGGTATCAAACTCACCATTGGCATTTCTGTCAAAAGCAAAATACTTTAAAATAACATTTGAAGATCTATCACCATTATGCCATTTCTCTATAATATTACCCATTCTTTTGTTCTCATTAAAAACAATTTTTGCTTCTTTAATTAAACTTTTGGGTTCTTTAAAACCAATAGCAGCATGCAAAACCTTTCCATCACCATCCAACCACAATAAAGTAGGATATGCAGTAACTTTATATTGATCAGCAATTTTTTTATTTTCTCCACCTTTTTTATCTGCTTGCAGTTTAAAACAAATAAAATTTTCATTAAAATAATCGCCAACACTTTTCTTAGTAAATACGGTTTTCGATAACTTTTTACATGGTCCGCACCATGAGGTAAACACATCAACAAACAGAGGTTTATTTTCTTTCGAGGCTAATAATTTTGCTTCCTCAAAACTTCCATGAAAAAACTCAATGCCTTGAGCATTTGCACTATAAGAAAGAAAAAAAACAAATATTGAAACCAATAAGTTATTTTTGTTTATTCTATTGCTTAGCATGATATTACTTTTATAAAAATCAGTAAAAAAGTAAGCTTCCCGTATTAAAATGAGAAGCTTACTGTATTGTTTTAAAATCAGTGCATTAAGGGTTTTGAACTACAATCCCTTTTTCCAATATGCTACCGGGAAATGGAAATACCCAAAGATCAGAGTTAGGTTCAAAAACAAGGGTTTTTCCCTTATATGTTCTGGTCAATGTCATTTGATATTTTTGCTCCTTATTTAATCGTTTCATATCAAACCAACGTAAACCAACCCATGCCAACTCTATCTTTCTTTCTCTCAATACCCATCTCATCACTTCTTCTTTATCAGAAGACACTAACTCAACATAGTCTGCATCTGTAAATCGGTGCATTCTAATCTTATTAATATCCTGCAAGGCCAAAGTAAGATTTCCTTTGCGTGCATGGCACTCTGCTCTGGTCAATAGCATTTCTGAAATTAATATTCCTGAAAATGATTCCGGATAATTAGCATAATAATACGACCCCTTTCTTTCCGTGTAATATTTTGCTCTCAGGTCTCCCTTTGCATACAAGGCCAAAAAATCATCTGAGACATATCTTTTAGCAGACCCCCTAAATTCCCGACTCACTTCCTTATGCAGAAAGGATTCTTTTGAAGTAAAGTCACGTAAAGGAACGTTTAAACTTCCATCATTTGCCAAATAATCTTCAAGATTGTATAAAAAATCAGATGATTCCAGTGCTTGATTGGCATTACTTAAAGCTTTTTCAAAATCACCCATAAATAAATAAGTTCGTGCCAAAAGTGCATGTGCACCTGCTTTAGATGGTAAGGCCCTAATATCCGAAAGTTCTCCCATTAAATTCACGGCTTCACTTAGATCGTCAATAACCAAGTCATAGACCTTTTTTACCGTAGAACGCTCTGGAATATTCATGTTAATATCATGATTTAGAGGCATTGGAATTCCCAAATCAGTTGAGGCAGTATTCTTATCATAGTGTCGCGCATGAATGTTCACCATCGTCAAAAATGCATAGGCTCTGTGTACAAGAGCTTCTCCTTTTATTTGATTTCTTTCCTTTTCCGATAAATCATTGGTTGCAGGCAAGATATCAAGTACAGCATTGGCAATAGCAACCAACTGATACATGTATATTATATCACCATGATTATGCTCTTCAATCAGTTTTTTATCTCTCATGTAATAGGCATAAACATTCTCTGCATTACTCTCTAATGGTTCCGAATCTTTAAACTCAACCTGGTCTCCGGCATATTTAATCAAATCATATCCAATGGTAACCGGACGTGGCATTCTAAAGTTCCCACTCAAATTATTCAGCATCATTCTTAAATCAGCAGCTGTTTCCGGTATCATGAATCCTTTTGGCTTTACATCCACTAAAGAATCACAGGAAATCAATAATGCTGTAACGAATAATATCAATATTTGTAATTTATTTTTTGTCCTCATATTTTTTTCGTTTTCTAGTATTTCTAAAAGCTTGCCTTAACTCCAAAGCTTACAGTCATTTGTTCCGGATTCATCAAAGAAGGGTAATGAATCGATAAAATTGATTCAGGATCTATTCCCTCATCATTCTTCACCCATTTGTAAGCATTTCGAACCTGTGCCGAAAGAGTAAGAGCCTTAAATGGCATACTAATCAATTTACTTTTATCAAACTCATAGGATAATGAAATTTCTTTAAGAGAAATAAAATCAGCAGGTTTAACCCTAAGATCCGATTGATTATAATAATCATAGTCTACATCCCATGGGCTATCTCCAATTTTTGGCACATTGGTCAAAAGCTCATCACCAGGTTTTGTCCACCTATCCTTTATTTCTTTTATCATGTTATTGCCCCTAAAATCCAATGATGATGAAGTATCGTAGTTCAACTCAGGCATTCTAAAATAATGTCCAAAACTTCCGGTAAACAACATTGAAAAATTAAATCCTTTATACGTCCAACTGGTATTTAAACTTCCATGCCATGGCGCAATAGATGATCCAATATGTTTTAGATGTTCAATATTTTCAGCTACATCAGCAATATAATCTACTTTCTCTCCCTCTTTATTAAACAACAAAGGTTTTCCATCCTCACTTAAACCTGCCCATCGATACGCATAAGCAGCACCAATAGACCTTCCTTTTTTCAAGTATTCACCTCTAATGGCATAACTTAACCTACTCACATCGGCATATGCTTCTTCAATACTATTTTTATTATAGGCAACATTTAAATGAACCAACCAGTTGAAGTTTTCGCTAGAAAGAGGTGTTAGATTTAATTGTAACTCCATACCCTTATTAGAAACCTTGGCAACATTTGCCTTTACACTCTGATAACCAAGGATAGGATTCAATCGTTTTTCTCCTAATAAATCACGACTTTCTTTATTATAATACTCCAGAGAACCTGAGATTCTATTATTCAATAAACTGAAATCGACAGCCATATTTGCAACAGACGTTTTCTCCCACTTCAATTCTTCATTACCGGGATTCTCAATCTCTCCTACCATGTTTTGTGTATATTGATCTCTAATAATTCTAACCTTCATATCCGGTACTGTAGAACGATCGATATTTCCGTTAAAACCGTAAGTAAATCTTAATTTAAGCATATTAAAAAGATCAGAATTAAAGAAATTTTCCTGTGAAATATTCCAACCTAATCCGGCTGACCATAAAGGAAGTAAACGATAAGATTTATCAGCTCCAAAAAGGTTTGAATCGTCAATTCTACCACTAAATGTAAGGTCGTATTTTCTGTCAAAGCTATATCCCAAATTTCCATAGAATGAAACATAGCGTTCTTCGTTTTCGCCAAATAATGGTCCATTATAAAAATATCCGCGGACATATCTATACCCATTCCAGGTTGGCACATTTCTATCATTAATCGATTTCCAATCAACTAAACTTCCACTTAATAATTGCGATTCAAATCCTACATAAGAGTCTCTCAAACTTTTGTATAAAACAGATCGATATTCCCATCCTCCCAGAGCTCTAATAGAGTGTTTGCCAAAATCCTTGGAATAATTTAGTTGTGTGCGAATTGAATTGGCAACTCTCCATCAGAGATCAGTTTGATGTCACCCATTGGAAAACTGTGAACAATATCTCCTGTATTTGGATCTGTTCCTGTGTAAATATTATAAGAGTGACGAACTGTATGAGTCTCTCTGTTGTATAGTATTTCAGTATTACTTGAGAATTTTTCGTACTGATACTTTACATCAAAATTTAAACCATCAATGATTTTTGCATTAATTCCAGTTTGTATTCTATAAGTGTGGGATTCTTTTTCATTTGTAGTATTTTCAAATTCTTGTAAAGGGTTGTATATCCAATTCACAAAACCTTCTTTATTTTTATATTCTTCTTTAAATTGTTGAGCTATACCTTTAGGAAACCAATTGTACTTCCCGTTTTCATCCAAATAGTTTCCATATCCATATAAAGGTTTCATTTGGCTTTGATTTAACGTAGAGCCGCTTAAAGATTCATTTGACTTGGAAAACACGATACCCGATGTAATTTTTAACCAATCGGTAAGTTTAACATCTATTCTGGAATTTAAAATGTAACGATCTAAATTCTCTTTCTTAACATTTGATTTATTGTGATCAAAGATACCTGACAGATAATAGGTTACATTATCTGTACCTCCATTAATTGATAAATTATACTGCTGATTAAAAGAATTTCTCAAAAAATATTTTTCATATTCCTTTAAACCATCCTGTTTTTTCAACTCCTCTATTTGAGCAATTTCTGTATTATCCAGATATTCGTATGGGTGTGTGCCTGCCGAAAGTCTTGAATAATTATCTGATCCAAATACAATATCAGTAACTTGACTTACAGGAGATGCCCGTCGGAAACTAGGTTCTCGTACCCAACCTCTCTGAATGGTTTCCAATTCTGCATCAATTTGGTCAGCCGCCTTTGCATACCTGTATTTACTTAAATCGGGTTTTTCTTTAAAGGTCATATTATAAGAAAAATTCACATTTGGTTTTTTCTTTTTTCCTCCACTTTTAGTAGTAATTACAACAACTCCATTTGAAGCTCTAACTCCCCAAATAGAAGCCGCTGCAGCATCCTTTAGGACATTAACAGATTTTATGTCATTAGGGTTTACCGTCATATTATCACTTTCAATAGGAAATCCATCTACAACAACCAATGGCTTTGTTGAAGCATTTAATGTTGAAATCCCACGAATGGTCATATTACCATCTCTATCTACTTGTAAACCTGCAACCATTCCCTCTATTCGAGATGTAAAGTCGGTTGACATTTTACTATCAATAACTTTTTCGTTTACAATAGAAAATGAACCAGTAGCTCTTTCCTTGGAAATGGTCTGATAACCTGTAACCACAACTTCTGCCATTTGTTCTGCATCTGTGGTAAGAATAATATCTTGTACTGCCTGTCCTTCATAAGCTATTTCTTCCGATTGCATCCCTACAAAAGAAAATACCAACACAGCTTTTTTGTCTTCAAGTTCTAAAATGTACTCGCCATCCATATTGGTTGCAACACCAGTATTTGTCCCCTTAATTACAACAGAAACACCAGGGAGAGGAATTCCCTGATCATCGGTAACTTTTCCTGTTATAGTTTTCTTTTCTTGTTGAACAGGAGTATTAACAGGAGCAGATTTAAACTCTTTTTTCTTAATAACAACCACGTTGCCATCCAAAACATACTCTAAATCAGTATCTAATAATGCTTCATCCAATACTTCAGCAATACTGGCATTGCTTTTTTCCAAAGAAACAGTACCAACATTTTTCAAATCGTCGGTTTGATAAATAAAAACGACTCCCGATTCCTCCTGCAATTCCCATAAAAGATCAGACAATTGCATATTTTCCACATGAACATTCAATTTACCGTTTTGTGCATAAACACTTGCAGTTACCTGTAAAACACTGAAAATTAATAGTAATAGAGTTAGTTTCATAATACGAAACATTTTAATTCGTTTCCGCAAGATATTGCGAAAAAAATCCGATTTTTTTTCCATAAATTTGTAATGGTTAGATTGTGTTCGACATATAATTTAACTATTGGGAAAATTGATAGTTCCAGTATCATTTTCCCTTTTTTATTTTTATATTATTGAGATAATACGCCTGAAATTCAAACCGTTCCAGAATTTGAATTTCATGTCAGATTTTCACATTTAATTCACTTCATTTACAACAACTGCATTCTTGTTCATTTCAAAGCTCACCTTATTAGTCAATTCCATTTTATCCAATAAAAGGCGAATTTCCTTGTACCTGTCTATACTAATGGAGAACCTTCTATTCTTAATGCTTTCATTAGCATAAAAAACAGAAACATCGTACCATCTGCTTAAGCTTAAAAGAATATCTTCAAGTCGTTCATCTTTAAATACCAGTTTACCATCAACCCAAGCCGAATAGATAGAGGCATCAACAATTCGTTTTTCGTTCTCACCAGTTGTATTGTTGATTACCAATTGTTCATTTGGGTTTAACAATTCATTTTGTCTCGAAGTACTTACACTCACTTTTCCTTCCTTAAGAGTTGCATAGGTATATTCTTCATCGGCATAAGCCTTTACATTAAATTCTGTTCCCAATACCTTTACATCTGCACTGGCAGTTTTAACGATAAATGGTTTATTCGAATCTTTTGCAACCTCAAAATATGCTTCGCCAGTAAGTTCAACCACTCTGCTTTTTCCTTTAAACTGTGAGTTGAATCCTAATTTTGAGTCTGAATTGATCCAAACTTTTGTGCCATCAGGCAATTGCACAAAGTATTCACCATTTCGAGGTACATTTAAGGTGTGATATTTATCTTTTTCCTGATTATTAGCAGCAGATACGTATACAAGTTTTCCTGAATCCATCTTTACTTTAGCTCCCTGGAACATGATGATAGTATCTTTCGCACCAAGTTTAAATTTCTCTGATTGGTTTACCTCCAAATAAGCGATGGAACTGCCTGGAACTGCAAATTGTTCTTCAAGCATTTTCATATCGGTATAAATATAGTATCCACCTGTTCCGAGCATAGTAATTACAAACACTGCAGCCACAGAGTACCACCAGTTTGACAGTTGAATTATTTTTGATTTTTTCAAAGTCAATTCTTTATCGATTAACGCTTTGGTTCGATCTTTATCAAAACGATGAATATTTTCTTTACGCCACTGTTTATATGATCCATTCTTAACAGATTCGAAAACTTTTCGATCCCGATCGGATACATCTCCTTCTTCTGTTAGAATGATTTTAGCCCACTCTTCTGCTTTTTTTAAATACTTATTTGTTTCTTTCATTTTTTCTAATTGTTCATTCTAATAACTAATGAATATGAAATAAGGGTGACCCTAGGTTGATTTTTTTTTAATTCTTTAAATTTAATAGTTGTTAGTTTTTAATCATTGGTCATTGGCTTGATTTGCAAGGCACTCAAAGACAACTTGTTACAAAATCAAATCTTAAATATTTAAATCACTATAAACCTGATAGTTAAAAAATCATTAACCAAGTATTGTAAATCCGAAATGGTATAAATTTCGGAATTCTTAAGAATTTGTGTCAATCAGTCGAGGTTTCGACCATCGCTAAGCCAGTAGTTCAGAAAGTACAAGCAATACAAATAAATTTTCTTTTAAGCTGATTCGAAGTTTGGCATATCCGCTCTTCTTTAATGTTTTTACAGTATTTATAGAAATACCTAGTTCGTTGGCAATTTCCTGATTACCATATCCTGCGAGATTTAAATCAATAATTTTCCTTGATTGCAGAGGTAATTTCTTAACAGCTTGTTGTATTATTAGGTGAGTTTCTTCGGCAGTTATATAATTGTTGACTTCAACCTCATCGTAAATGGCGGTTTCAATAGAAACTGTTCGTTTTGAACTGATGTGAGTTAATATTTTATTGCGAACGCTGGTATATAAATATGCTTTTGTTTTAATAAGTGTGGTAAATTGCTCTCTTCTTCTCCATAACTCAACAAACACTTCTTGAACAGCATCATTTACAACATCATCCTCAGGAATCATCTTAAATCCAAACAAACACAATGAATGAAACATGCCATTGTATATTTCATTAAAAGCATTTAAATTCCCTTGAGTTAATTGGGTTATGTGCTTATTGGTTAATTTCATAGGTTAGCCAAATATAGGATTTTTTTTGATCCTTCGCTATATCAATACCTTCATACAGAACAATCCCTTAGACCTAAGATTTGCTATCCAAGCCTAAGGGATTCCTTAATGATCTACCCCAATATCCTTCTTGACTTTAGCCAAATCTCCTATCAATTTTTTTTGTTATACTTTTAAATTTCTTTATCAAGTTCGGCTATTTTTTACGTTCTCATATGCTTGTCTTAATCTATACTGATATAGTTTTTGCAAAATTCATTCAGTTCTTCTCCTCTTAAATCTCTGGCCAAAATTGTTCCATCGCCACTTAAAATAAAAATAGCTGGTATGGCATCTACATTATACAATACAGAAGGTGTATTAA
>JAOARS010000345.1 GCA_025210415.1 Marinifilum sp.
CGAATTTAGAATGAATAAATTCTAGTTCATTTTAAATCAATTGAATAAAAATCACTTAATCCATAAAATCATTCTGAATGTTATACAAACAGTAGATCTCAGCAATAAAAAAATTAAATTTGCGGAGATATTAAAGAGAATCATTGAATATAGTACCACGATTCGTATTTAAAAATTACTAATGTGAATCAATGGTTGAAAATATCATGAAAGAGACAAGTATATTCTTTCAAATATGAGCCGTTGTTCCCGGGAGTTTCAAATTCCCGGATATGGAGTTTGAGGTATTTATCTCATCTTGGACACGCGAAATTATTGAGCTTTAAATATCAATCAGCACCCAGCGTGAAAATTTAAATCCGAAATGGCATAAGATGTAAAACATGAAAAAACTAAAACCTGTAATGTTCGTCGGAACAGGATCTGATGTTGGCAAAAGCATTGTAAACACAGGGTTCTGTAGAATTTTAAAGCAAGATGGATATCATCCGGCTCCGTTTAAGGCACAAAACATGTCTTTAAATTCGTATGCAACACCAGAAGGTTTTGAAATTGGAAGAGCCCAAGCAGTTCAAGCCGAAGCTTGTGGCATTAATTGCCATACCGATATGAATCCGATTTTGTTAAAACCCACTAATGATAAGAGCTCGCAAGTTGTTTTAAATGGTAAACCTGTAGGAACACAAAGTGCTTACGATTATTTCATGGGAAATAACAAATCAGCTTTATTTGAAGAAGCTAAATCAGCATATCAACGATTAGAGAAGAGATATAATCCTATTGTTCTTGAAGGTGCCGGAAGTATTTCCGAGCTTAATCTTAAATCAAGAGATATCACCAATATGAGAATGGCAACCGAAACCAATGCTGTTACATATTTAATTGCCGATATTGATAAAGGTGGTGTTTTTGCAAGTGTTTATGGTAGCATTGCTCTATTGAATGAACAAGAAAGAAATCAAATCAAAGGAATTTTAATTAATAAGTTTCGTGGAGATATTAATCTTTTTGAAGAAGGAAAAAAAATTATTGAAGATCTTACCGGCAAACCTGTATTGGGTGTTTTACCCTACTTTAGAGATATTCATATAGAAGAAGAAGATTCTGTTAGCCTGGAAAAGAAATACAGCAATTCACTGGCCGGAAAAATCAATTGTGCAGTTATTCTGCTTCCCCGAATGGCTAATTTTACCGATTTTTCAGTTTTGGAACATGATCCGCGTGTGCATTTGTATTATACCAACAACATTACCGAAATTGAAAATGCTGATATCGTTATAATTCCCGGAAGTAAAAACACAATATCCGACTTGTATGAGTTAAAAAATAATGGTGTGGCCAATGCGATTATTAATGCTCGCAAAAATGGAAAAAAAGTAATTGGAATTTGCGGAGGTTATCAAATGATGGGAAACATTATTTCAGATCCACAAGAAATCGAAGGTAACATTAAGCAAATTTCGGGCCTTGGGTTACTTCCGATCGAAACCACTATAACAGAAGAAAAATTAACCGAACAATGCAAGTTCACGTTTAAGAATTATGACTCAAGCTGTAGCGGATATGAGATTCACATGGGACAAAGCACTGCATTAGTTCCGAATAAATGCCTGAATAAGTTATCAAATGGGAAAAAAGAAGGTTACATTCTGGATGATAATTGCTGGGGCTCATATATTCATGGAATTCTGGACAATTCAATCGTAATTAACGATTTACTTTCCGGATTTGAATCCATATCAGAAAATGAGTTTAATTACAATAAGTTTAAAGAAGAACAATACGATAAACTGGCTGATGTAATTAGAGAAAGTGTGGATATGAAGCTGTTTTATAAACATTTATCGCAAGAGTAAGTAATGGTTGCAAACAATAGATACATCATAACAGGTGGTCCCGGTTCCGGAAAATCCAGTTTGCTAAATGCCCTAATCAGGAGAGGGTATCAGGGATTTGAAGAAATCTCCAGAGTCGTTATTCGAGAGCAACATCAAATAAATGGCGATAAACTTCCTTGGAAAAACCTTGCTGATTTTGCTGAAATTTGTTTCGAAAGAATGGAAAAACAGTTAAATGATTGTTATTCAACTAACTTTTGTTTTTATGACAGAGGTATCCCTGACATTATTGCCTATGTTCGTCGAGGCAAACTAAAAATTCCTAAAAAATACTTTGAAAAATGTAAGCAGTACAATTCCATTGTATTTATTGCTCCACCCTGGCAGGATATATTTATTAATGATGCGGAACGCCCCGAATCATTTAGTGATTCATTAGAAATTTATCATTTTTTGAAAGATACCTACTTAGAGCTTGGATTTAATGTGGTAGAACTACCTAAAATTTCTATTCAGGAAAGAGTTGATTTTATAGAAAATTATTTAGCATGAACTTCTATATTATTATTTATCAGCTTGTAAAGATTGAGTTATTCCATTTATAACTGCTTTTGCTAAGAGTTCTCCAAAAAGCACATGTTTTCCACAATAAATAACCTCTGAACCATTTCCACAAGCAATTGCTGTTGAATCGGTTCCTGTTCCTGTTGCAATATTTCCCGACACTCGACTTTTTATATTCAAATCTTGCATACATGCAGATTTAGCTTCTGCTATCATCATTACACACTCAACCATTGCAGCATCTGACAAATTTGCATTTGTAACAACCAAAATATTTATGGTTCCTACTTTTTCACACTCATCATTCATGAATTTATAATCTGCCGAATCGCCGGCTCTTCTGGCATTAGAAACTCCTGCTGTAACAAGAGCATCAATCCAAACACCTTGCTCCTCAATACGAACACGTCGAAATGTCTTCATAATAGCTGCTGTCATCATACCTATGCAAACTCCACTCCACCCATTCGTTTCGGCAATTCCGGCAAGAGTACGTTCTGGTTTTTCAAACCCTGTTTGTTCACCATTTAAATTAGCATCAACTTTAGTATTCAGAAAGTGATTTGCCATTTGAAATCCACCATTTAAAATAGCTGAACTAAGCATTTTTGTTGGTTTTTCGAACTCAACATGAAGAAATTGATTGTTATGCTCTATGTTATATTCCATTAACCGCTTCTTTCAATTCTTGAGCAAATGCAAAATCAACAGCTTGTTCATATTTATAAATCCCGGTTGATTTTTTAATCGCTTTATATATCTTTTTATCATTCTCGAAATGTGAAGAAAAATATTCCCAAAAAGGTTTCATTTTTTGCATAATTTGAGCTTCTCCCTGTAAGTACGATCCGTATAATTGAAAAATCTCATCATGCATGCTTACAAGTTTTCTTTTTCTTTCTACAATATCAGGAAGTTCAAGCTTTTTTATTTTATGAGGCAACCAATAATCATTTAACACCCCACGGCCAAGCATTACATGCTGCAAATCCGGAAAGGTATTAATTAAATTCTTCATATCTGTACAGTGCCAAATATCTCCGTTATATACCAATTGGTTTTCATATTTTCTATACAACTCCTTAAACCGATCCAGATTTACTTTTCCTTTATACAACTGTTTACCAATGCGTGGATGAACAATTATTTCTGCAACTTTATTATCTATCAGAATTGGAAGAATAGAGTCGATATCTGTATCATCATCTAATCCTAATCGTAATTTTACAGATAAATTTATTTTATTTTGAAATGCTTTTTTAAGAATTTCCTCCACCTTATTGGGGTAAGGCAACAATCCTGATCCTTTTCCCTTCTTGCTCACCATAGGGTAAGGACATCCCATATTCCAATTCATTTTGGAATAACCAAGTTCTGAAAAATAATCTTCAAAAAATGTGAATTCGTTACTGCTACTACATAAGAATTGTGGTATCAAATTATTACACCGGTTTTTAAAAGGCTCTACTTCTCTTTTGTGGGAAGTTTTTATACTAACATCATTCTGTAATACAAGAAAAGGAGTATAGAATTCATCTATACCCCCAATATGCTTTTGATAAGCTTGCCTAAATACCCAATCGGTATACCCTTGTAAAGGAGCGAGCGATATTTTCATTTATTTCTCTATTATCGTCCGAAACTAAGAACACCTAGCAATTGCTTTCGCTGACGATAGTACTTTAATCCATCTTTTGTTGCAATGCTCTTTACAAACTCATCTATCATGGTATCGTAAATTGTTCCGAACTTAAATCGTTCCGGTGGATACAATTCCGGATTATGCATGTCTTCCAATCGCGATAAGTACATACGGCCTACCATTTCTCCACTAAGATCGTCACGATACATTCCCTGTGCAATCCCCTTCTGGATATTAATTTGGATTTTATCGAAAATAAACTCCATTCTGAACTCCATATGTTTCGCATAAATTTCCGGATAATACTGCTCCAATTCCATCGTAATTGAAGGTGTTACATGCTCAAACCTATCATTTATTTCCTGGCTAACAATGAATAAGATATCAATAGCATTTTGACCTTCAAAATTATATTCCAGGAATATCTTCTCGAAACTCTTTCTTTCATACTCAAGAATTTTTTCTACCAATTCATCTTTTGAACTAACAAAATCAGAGATATCTTTTTCAGTTACCCCAAAATCCTTTAATTTTTCAAAAGAAAAATCTTTTAACCCATTCTTCAACAAATAGGCTCTAACCTTCTCTATTATTTTCGCAAAATTCTTATCCATAAACTCTTATCGCTATCAATTTTCACAAATTGTGATTGTAAAATTCTCTATTATAATATAGCCATAAAATTAAGAAATTCACATGGCATTGTATTTCTAATGCAATAAATAAATGTTTTAAATTTTATTGCTTTTTACAATAGCTCGTTAATAATTTTTAACTAACAGATATATAACACTTTAGATACTTGGAATGTAATTTTGCAACACCTTACTCTTGAGTGCTTTGCAAATCAAACTAATGACCAATGACTAAAAGCTCTCAATTCTAACTTAAGGCACTTGCAACTTTAAGTACTTTTAACTCTTAATTCGCATGAACTATTATTTTAAGAACACGTGTAAAATCAACAAAAAATAACTCATTCTAACGATTGGCAATTGTAGATTTCTAATTTTAAATACACCAAAAAGGAAAATTTCATGTGACATATTCATCACAATTCAAACAAAATTTATCGGGTAGCAAAAAAATTGTTCATGAATAAATAGCTTTTCATTGATAAAAACTGGTTATTCATAAAAATAGAAGCCTCTTGGGTTTTAGAATTTAAAACATATAGTATCTTTATTGCCGAATGGATACTTTTAATACATAGGGTGATTGAAAGTTCTTTTTCATAAGTAAATTTAAGTAGTAGTTTTTGGGCGGCTAGTCACCGCCCATTTTTTTTACTCAATTTTCTTGACATTAAATCCGATATCTTTTATTTTAATTAGTCCAAATTAATAAGGTATTAGAAGATATGGAAAAAACACTACACGCATTCACATGGATTGAAATTCCTGTGACAGATTTTAATCGTGCAAAGCAATTTTATTCAGCAATTTTTGATTATGAAATGCCCGAACAACAAATGGGTGATCATTTAATGGGATTCTTCCCTCATGATTTTGAAAATGGAGGTGTTGGCGGTGCAATTGTAAAAGGAGACATGTACATTCCCGGAAACACCGGAACGATGGCATATCTTGATGGTGGTAGCGATTTAAATAATATTCTGAATAGAATAGAAAAAGCCGGAGGAAACATTGAAATGCCTAAAACGCAAATAACCCCGGAAATTGGATATTTTGCAATTTTTACAGATACCGAAGGCAATAGACTTGCCCTACATTCCAAAAAATAATAAAATAATAAGGCTGCAAATAGTAGTAATTGCAGCCTTCAGTTTCTTATTTCTTAAGCTCATTCTCTATTACCTCTTTCATTGCATTAAATTCTTCAGCATTAAAAAGTCTTGTTAAGAAAATAATTTTTCCATCTCTATCAATAATTACATTTCGGGTTACACCGCTTTTCCGATAGGCGTACTTGGCAAAAATATTTGCTCCCTCATCTAAGCCTATTGGATAAGTTACTCCGGTTGCTTTTATAAGTTTTTCGGCTTTCTCTATTGGTTCATCCCTATCAATTCCGAACAATACAAACTCTTTGTTCTTATGAATTTTCCATATTTCATTTTCGATGTGTGGCATTTCCTTTCTGCAAACACCACACCAGCTAGCTGTAAACTGCAACATCACAACTTTCCCTTTTAAGTCAGAAAGTTTGACCCAATTGCCATTTGTTAATTTCATTTCAAAATCAGGTGCCATATCACCTACTTTCACTTTATAACCTCTTGAATCTCCTCCATTTGCCAACGCAGAAAAAATGATTACAGAAACCAATAAAATTGATAAAAATATTCTTTTCATACCATTCTTATTTTTTAAGAACTTAAACGTACTTAAATTGTTAAAATAAAACAATGCTTTTTAGTAAGAGGCATAATTTTTGTTCTTTTTAATTTGTTAATATCTAAATCATTATACAAAATGAAACATTCAATATTGTTCCTTATCACGATAATAATTTCGTATTTAAACACGGGATATGCTCAAATATCGGGTAAAGAGGTTCGAAAACAAAAAAACGAATTAAAAGCACAAGAAATTGAACAATTGGTAGCAAGCAAACAATTTACTTTTCAAGCAGATGCATTAACAACCTCATCCGGATTTTACAAACATTTAGATCCTCATTATGAATTAAGTATGAAATCTGATTCTGCTTTTGTACAACTTCCGTATTGGGGACGAGTTTACATGGCCAGATTAAACGATGATGGAGGATTTTATTTTAATGGAAAGATTCAAAATTTCAAGTTTAAAAATAAAGGCAAAAAAGGCTATGAATTAAATTTCTTATTACAAAATAATGGAGATAATCATCATTTCACCTTGGATATAACAAGACAAGGTTATGCCTACTTGCAAGTTAGTTCAACCAGAAAAAGTTTTATATCATACAATGGAATTATAGTTGCCAAGAATGAAGAGTAATTTAAATACAAACCGATACGATATTATTTTGCTCTAACAAAATTTAATAAGTGCTTTCTGAACTGCTGTTTTTTATCTTTCAAATAAAGGCCAACTGCTCTAGCTAATAATTTATCGTTGATCAGAAATTTTTTCAACAAATAAGCAGATCCTGCGTATGGTAAAGCAGATATAACAATATCTGTAACTCCAATCAAACCTTTTAAAGATCGGGATATATAAACAAATTTAATGAATAAATTACCTGTTAAGAATAGTATTGGAGGGGTTAAAACTTTATAATCAACTACACCATGAAAAACTGCATATATAATAATACCCGGAAATAATATTGCATCAATTATTCCTGCAATAACGCTCCATGCAGCTAAAACTCCACTTACATACAATATTTTAGGAAAATCACCTGTTACAATCTGCTTTGTTAAATGCTCTTTTTCCTTAACGGAAAAATCAGTTAAATCAGTAACAAATCGACAAAAATTATTGCTTTCACAATTGCATTTCTCAACATACGACAGATTATCCATATCCTAAAATAGATTTCGAATAAGTTCCCTTAAATTTGCTCTATACATTAATATACAACTAAATATTAATGTAACTACAGCCATTGTAAACAGTTGGCCTCCATCACTCACTCCATTATATTCTATTACAATTCCCAATGGAGTTAACAGATGAAATCCAATTGCCCCAAGCATTAAACCAGCAGTAAGTACCGAAGCATATTTCCAATAGTTTGGTAAAAAGAAAAGTATTCCTGCAATTAACTCAATTGTTCCTACTCCATATCGCCCCCACGGTTCCATGCCAACAGTTGAAAAAATATGGATTGCTTGCGGATGGCCTGAAAATTTAAAATGCAATGTCTGAATTAAAATTATTGCTGTTACAATTCTTAGTAGCATTTCAATTGTTCTGTATTTTCTTTTCTCCTTCATAATTCACTTTCTTTATTAATTCATAAATCTACAAAAGATAAACAACTTCTTCTATTATTAATAACCTGCGTTCGTTAAAAAATATGGTCACAGTTTGAATTGATTTTGAATAGATATTTTCTCAATTTTTCGAAGGAATATCGAGATATTTCAAGAGAAATTGAGGAAATTTATGCCAAATGCAATCATTTTTTTTGAAAAATCATCTTCATCCAACCTTTACTTTTAAAATCCTTCAAAATGCCCCGGTATTTTTTCTTAATTTTTAAAGCAAATCTTGAACAAATCTGACTTTCTGTGACTGATATTTTTATCAAATTCAGGTTAATTGATTACAATATAAATCGATAGGTTGATTTAATTTGTGATCCTAATTACATTTACGATGAATTCAAGCTTATTTCATCCGAATTCATAAGATATTTTGAATTCGATTAAAAAAACAATCGTATCAACTAAATTGTAACACTCTAAAAAATTTTATAGCACTCATTTCAAGTCTGTCCTACAACAAATCAAGCTTGTTCGCTTGTTTAAAATTTATTATTTTTAGTAAATACGGATTATTTAATCAGATCACTTTCATGAGTCAGCCACAAAATAAGAACACTTCTGTTTTATTAAAAGAAATTGAAGTTTTACGCAAACAAGTTGATTCCCTTAAAAATAAGGAGCATAATTTCTTGGGTATTTATCATGAAATTCTTGCAAAAGAAAAAATTGCAGTATTCAAATGGTCTTTAGAAGAAAATAATATAAGCTGGTCAGAACATGCAGAAATAACATTTGGATTACCAGCAAAAACTTTTGGAAGAACAAAAGAAAATCTATTATTAAACATTCACGCAGATGATTCTCAGAATTTTATAAATCAGTTATCGGAATGTTTTAGCTCTCAATCTGCACACTACGAAACAACTTTTAGACTTTCAGAAAATATATCTCCAAAAATTTGGCTAAAAACCTCATGCCAGATTATATATGATCAAACAGGAAAACCTCTCGAATTATACGGGATAATTAAAGATATTACAGAGCTCAAAAGAACCAATGAAGAAATCAAGGAACAATCTGATTTCCTCTCTTTGCTTTTGAATCATATTCCAAATCAGATTTTTTGGAAAGATAAAAATTTAAACTACTTGGGAAGCAACAGCAATTTTGCAAAAACAGCAGGTTTTAGCTCTCCCAAAGAATTAATTGGTTTATCTGATTTTGACTTAAACCGAGATGCTCAGCATGCTAAAAAATACCGAGAGGAAGATTCTAAAATTTTAAATGAAGAAAAAGTTCAAATTACAACAGAAGAATTGTTTCACAATTCTAAAGGAGAAGAAGGTTGGGTTAAAACCATAAAAATCCCTTTAAAAAAGTACAACAAAATAATTGGAGTATTAGGTATATCTACAGATATTACCAAAAGAAAATTAATCGAGAAAGAGCAACAACGAATCAACCAAAAATACAAATCGTTATTCAACAATTCGCCAGTTCCATTATGGGAAGAAGAGTTTTCCGAACTGTTTCAATATTTAACTGAATTAAAAAGTGAAGGTGTTACTGATTTTGACAAATATTTTTCAGATCATCCCGAAGCTTTGGCTCTCTGTTCTGAAAAAGTAAAAGTAACAGATGTTAACAAAGCAACTTTAAAACTTCATGCTGCAAACTCAAAAGAAGAACTTCTTGGTAATTTAGATAAAATTTTCACTCTTAGATCTTATGAGGTATTTAAAAATGAAATTGTGGCTCTTGCAAATGGAAAAAAGGAGTTTGAAGCTGAAGGAGAAATTAAAACTTTAAAAGGAGATGCAAAAAAGATTTCGCTTACTTTATCGGTTGACTACAGCATACACGAAAGAGCCAAAGCCATACTTGCAACTATTGATATTACAGATAGAAAAAAAGCAGAAGAAAAAATATTAAAGAGCAACAAAGAATATGAAATTTTAACGGAAGAATATAAAAATCAAAATGAAGAACTTATTAAAGCAATTGAAACTGCAGAAAGAAGTGATCGTTTAAAATCTGAGTTTTTGCAAAATTTATCTCATGAGATTCGAACTCCTATGAATGCAATTATTGGATTTACAGAATTTCTTGAATTAAAAACCTTCACTCCTGCTAAACGCAAGCAATACATTAACATTATTAAAAATAGTGGATTCCAACTTTTACGAATTATTGATGACATTCTGGAAATCTCAGCTCTCGAAACAAAACATGTACAACTAATTGAAAGCGATTTTAATCTTAATAACCTTCTGACTGAACTTTTTACTATTTTCCAGCCACAGGCTAAAAAGCAAAATTTATCGTTGTATTTGCACAAAGATTTAAATGATGACAACTGTTTAATTAGGTCGGATGAACTCAAATTAAAGAAGGTACTCATGAATCTTTTGGAAAATTCTCTTAAATACACAAATTCAGGCTTTATCGAACTTGGATATCATGTAAATGAAAATCAATTAGAATTATATGTAGAAGATACAGGAATAGGAATCGACTCTGCAAGACACGCCCACATATTTGAACGTTTTTCGCAAGCTGAGGGTGAAGTTGGCAAAAAGCAGGGAGGTTTGGGTTTGGGACTCTCAATTGTAAAAGAAAATGTAAAATTACTTAAAGGTGAAATTAAATTGGTTTCTAAAATTAACGAAGGAAGTAAATTTATCATCCAACTTAGCAATTGCCTGGTTTACAATGAGTGTAATAATGAAGAATCCTCCCAAAAAAGTAAGACATGCAATATATTAATTGTTGAAGATGAAGAAATGAATTATTTCTATTTTAAATCTTTAATGGAAGAAATTGCTCCTGAATGTAATTTGGAACATGCAAAAAATGGAATTGAAGCAGTTGAACTTTGCAAGCGAAATGATTATGAACTTGTTTTTATGGATATTAAAATGCCTGAAATGAATGGTTATGAAGCAACAATAGAAATTAAAAAATTTAAACCAAACCAGAACATTATTGCGCAAACAGCCTATTCAACCGACGACGATAAAGTAAAAGCTCACGTTGCAGGCTGCAACGATTTTTTATCGAAACCTATTAGCATGAAAACAGTTCAGGAGCTGCTTAAGAAGTATTCAATATTATAGAAAATTGGCTCAAATGAGAAATTTTCATTTGAGCCATATTATTATCTATAGGTAAATCCTTTTAAACTTGCCAATCCTCCTAGCGAAGTTTCTTTATATGATAATGACAAATCCAAGCCTGTTTTCATCATGGTTTCCGTTACCTGATCGAAACTGATTCGGTGTCTTCCATCAGATAATAATGCATAGGTATTGTGATTTAATGCACGAGCTGCTGCAAACACATTTCGCTCAATGCAAGGAATCTGAACCAAACCCAATATCGGATCACAAGTCAAGCCCAAGTGATGTTCCAATCCCATTTCGGCCGAATATTCAACCTGATAAATTGTACCGCCATGCAATTGAGTTGCTGCTCCTGATGCCATTGCACAAGCAACTCCAACTTCACCCTGGCAACCAACTTCAGCACCTGAAATAGAAGCATTAAATTTCACAATATTGCCAATCAATCCGGCTGTTGCCAATGCTTTTAAAATGTCCTTCTTTTTAAATTTGTAAAATTTTTTATGGTAATACAAAATTGCTGGCAATACACCACATGCACCACATGTTGGAGCAGTTACAATGATTCCTCCTCCTGCATTCTCTTCTGATACCGCCAATGCATAAGAGTAAAGCATTGAACGCTTTCTCATCGGCCCGCTATATGTTTTTGCTTTTAAATGGTAAAGATGAGATTTACGAGGTAATTTTAATCCTCCTGGCAATTCTCCTTCATTATTCATTCCTTTTTTAATGGCATTTTTCATGGCCATCCATACCTCTTCAAGAAAATCCCAAATTCCTTCTCCTTCTTTTAACAGCACATACTCCCAAAGTTGCTTATCGTTTTCTTTACACCAATCTAAAATGGCATCCATTGTAGTCAAATCATATACCGACTGCAACGAATGCTCAGTATCATCATCAACAATTGCACCCCCTCCAATACTATAAGCAGTCCAATCTTCAACAACTTCTCCATTCTCATTAAAAGCTTTTAACCTTAATGCGTTTGGGTGTTTTTCCAAAAACTCTTTTGGCTTCCATATCAAATCAAGTTGCTTGTGCTTAAAAACTTCTTCAATAGCTACTCCTGTTAAATGGCCTTTTCCTGTTGCAGCTAAACTACCAAAAAGAGTTACTTCAAACTTTTTTAAATTGACATTTCTTTCCAAAAATTCCTCCGCTGCCTTTCTAGGTCCCATGGTATGACTGCTAGATGGCCCACAACCAATTCTATATAATTCTCTTATCGATTCCATGCTTGTGTTGTTTTTAGTATATCAGGCACAAATTTACGAAATGTAATGACAAATTTTAGAGTGCAATAAGAATTTGATTTTAACTAACGGCACTCCTAAAATATGCTAAAAGAAAAAAGCATTTAATAACACAAGGATAAATATCAAGCAGAATTTGTTTTATTAAAATCAGAGTCGCCAGGCATTGTGTCATCACTCCCGAAGACAATAAAAAACAATTAAATTGTCAAAATAATGCTTTCTCTATATGGATTTACAAATATAATCGGCATTTATTTAGAAAAAACACTCTCACCCCAAACCTTTATAACAATCTAAAAAACTGATACTTACACAAATTTTTTACTCTATAACTCTTCTTAAAAAGAAATACAACACAAAAATTTAAGGCTAAAAAATAGGGTATATACCTCTACCCTTGTTGTTACATTATACAATTAGTAATTATTTAAAAATTAAATTAATTTATTATGAAGAAAATTGCCAAAATTACATTGATTTTATTTACTATGTCTCTTTCACTTGTTTCCTGCAATAAAGATGATGATAATCCAATACCTAAACAATTGGCATCAATAAAATATTCGCCTGATAAAATGGATGCAAAAGTTAAAACAACTTTTAGCAGCAAAGAAGCTACTTTAAATCCAAAGGATGTTAGTGTTACTTTCAAAATTAATAAAATAACCAAAGACAAAAAAAGTTTTACCAACCCTAAGGATGGAGGATTATCTATTGATAGCAAAGGTAAAATATCTGCTAAGAAGGATCATAAATTAGCAGCTGGCGTTTATGTAATAGAAGTTACTGCCACTAATAAAAAAGATTCAAAAAACATTAAAAAAGCTTCATTTACATTAACTGTTAAGTAATGTAGTTTTTAATTTAGAGTAATATTTCATTTAATGTACCTTATTGTAATTTAATAAGGTACATTTTTCTTAAGTGGAATAAGCAAATTCAGAATTACCAATTGAAGTGAAATAAAAGGTTTTAGTTTTTAAAAAAACTAATTTAATCACTAGATATCCAGATTTCAATTACACACAACACGCTTTCCTTTACGATATCTTTTAAATTCATTTCCTCCTTTTCTCCATCATTTACTATGATTCGAATGAAACATATCACCTTTAAATAAAATATATTTAACATGAGACATAAATTGTTAATATTTACAATTTTCTTTTTGACATCCACTTTTACATTGCAAGCTCAAACTTACACCTTGAGCGGAGAGATTAAAGATGGAAAAACAGGAGAAACATTGCTAGGGGCTACCATTCTGGAAAAATCAATCCAAAAAGGAGCCTGTGCTAACGAATATGGTTTTTATTCTCTGGAATTACCTCAAGGTATTCATCAGCTTTCTGTTTCGTTTATAGGATATACTCCAAAAACAATAGAAATAGATTTAAAAGAAAATACACGTTTAGATGTTGAAATTTTTGCTGCTGAAAATGAGTTGCAAGAAGTAGTTGTTACCGCAGGAAAAACAAACAATAGTCAAGTAGACAACATGCTACTAGGTACTATAAACTTAAAACCAAAAGAAATTAACAAAATTCCTGCTCTGCTAGGAGAACCTGATATAATTAGAAGCATGTTAACCACTCCTGGCGTAACCAGCGTTGGCGAAGGGGCAACAGGTTTTAATGTTCGTGGTGGAAACATAGATCAAAATTTAATTCTTTTAGATGAAGCTCCGGTTTATAATTCATCGCATATTTGGGGCTTTTTCTCAATTTTTAATAACGATGCTCTAAAAGATATTCAACTATACAAAGGAGGAATTCCTGCTCGATATGGAGGCAGAGCTTCATCTGTTTTGGATATTAGACAACGTGAAGGAAGTAATAAAATCATTAAAGGAAGCGGAGGCATAGGCTTGTTATTTTCGAGGCTGACACTAGAGGGGCCTATTGCAAAAGACAAACTTAGCTTTTTAGTTTCGGGACGTAGATCGTATTTCGATTTAGCTTTTCCTTTAATCGAAAATGTAAAAAATAACAAAGTTTATTTTTATGATTTAAATTCAAAATTAGCATGGAATATTAATAAAAACAATAAACTATTTACATCTTTCTTTTTGGGTGCAGATGTTATGAAACTACAGTTTGACATTGAAGAAGATCCTAAAGGCCAAAAGGATAAAAATGAAGTGATTGATTTTCAATGGAAAAATATGACCAGCACCATACGTTGGAATCATATTTTTTCAGACAAACTATTCATGAACATTTCCGGAATTTACAGCAAATACGATTACGCTCTAAAATCACAAAATAGCACAGGAGGGCCTGCAGGTTCTAACTTGGAAGATTTTCAATGGAAATCGGCTGTTGAGAATTGGATTGGAAAAGCAGATTTAACTGCCTATTTAAATCCAACAACAAAAATAAGGTTTGGAGCTAACGGCACATTATACGCATTTACTCCGGCTAAAGTTTCAGGAAATAACAAAGGAATAAATACTGTAAATTTTGATGTAGAAAACGGACTTGAATTGGCTCCATATATCTCTTATGAAAAAAAGTGGAACACATGGTCAATAAATGCAGGTTTGCGCTATTCATGGTTTGGAAATATAGGACCACAAACAATCAAAACATATGCCCCAGATTTACCTAAATCAGAAGCAACTATAACAGGAGCAAAAAAAATAAAAAAAGGAGAAGTAGGAAAATCATACTCTGGTATAGAACCCAGATTGACTGTAAAATACAATCTGAATGACCGTAAAGCCATAAAATTAGGATACAACAAAATGTTCCAATATATTCATTTGATTTCGAACACGGCAGCAGCATTGCCTTTTGATATATGGAAACCATCAGGCTTCCATATTAAACCTCTGGAAGTCGATCAAATATCAATGGGATATGCTTATGACACCCCTGATCAGGCTTATAATTTTTCAGCAGAAGGTTATTACAAAAAGTTTAAGAACATGATTGAATATAAAAATGGGGCAGATTTGTTTTTAAACGAAACCTTAGAAACAGAGTTACTACCCGCAAAAGGCTATTCATACGGGTTTGAATTGGCAGTTTATAAAAATAAAGGTCGCTTAACGGGTAATATGAATTACACTTACTCAGTAACCCGAAGAAAAACGACAAGTCCGTTTGATGAGAATATCAACAGTGGAAATTATTATCCATCTAATTTTGATAAACCTCACATCTTAAACATGACATCGAACTACAAGCTAAACGATAAGTGGGAAGCTGGAACATTTTTCACTTTCCAAACAGGAAGGCCTACTACCTATGCTACAGGACAATTTAGCTTAGATGCCAATCAATATTTCACATATTCAGATAGAAACTCATTTAGACTAAAGCCTACACATCGGTTAGACATTTCATTTACATATACACCAGAACAAAAAAAGAAACGAAAATGGAGTGGGCAATGGGTATTTGGACTGTACAACGTGTATGGTTATAAAAGTCCATTTTCAACGTATGCTTCGGTTCGAAATAATCACATTAAAACTTTTGAATTTTCGGTAATTGGAGCTCCAATTCCTTTTATCAATTACAACTTTAAATTTTAACTTATGAAAAACATACTCATAATAAGTTGTTTACTAAGCATTTTACTACATACATCTTGTGTTGATGAAATTAGTACAGAGGTTCCGTACGAACTGAATTATATCGTTTATGGGTCAATCACAAATCAAAAACAAAAAGTACGTATCGAAGTGTACAAATCTTCATTATTGTTGGTCAAACCTGAACTTGGAGAACCTCAAGAATCACCAGACGGAGGATCATTTTCCGGTAATGGCAAAGGAACTTCAATTCCTATAAACGATGCTATTATCACACTTTATTCTCAGGATAACGAAAATAATGAAACTATTATTACTAATGATTTTAATGTTAAAAAAGGCATATACACTTCGGAACATGAAATCGAAGGAAAAACAGGTAAAACCTATTGGATTGAAGTATTACTAAACGATGGCACTAAATTAATATCTAAAAAAGAAACATTAAAAGAGGTTGTTGCAATTGAAAAAACAGAGTTTGAAACAAATGATTTTGTAAAAGTATCTTTCAAAGATCCTAAAGATGCAAGGAATCTTTATCTGTTAGAAAGTAGTTTTTTCTTTAGAGGGCAGCTTGTTAAAAAAACATTTGAAGTGTCTAACGATGTTTTATTCGATGGAAGTTCAAAAGCTTCAATGGGTATTGATGTTTATGGAAAACCCGTGGCAGATCCTCCACTAGATAAACTAAAAATACGCTTGTCAAATGTAAATTTTAGTACGTATCAATTTTTCCTGAATTTAAAAAAGCAATACGAAGAAAACACCAATAACTCAGATGAGAATGGAGAAGAACAAAACTCAGGTAATCCTGATCAATTGTTTGCAGCACCTTCGGTAAACTTATACGGCAACATAAAAAATAAAAATACAGGAAAGAAAGCACTTGGAAATTTTAGCGTATTAGCTGGAAGCAATATAGAGTTTTAACATTTATAAATGGAAAGATTTTCGCTAGCTTCATTAGTGAATTTTGGGGGTTACTGCTCAGTCTATATTTAGGCTGGGCAGTTTTTGTAGATATTTCAACGATATTGTGTCACTAAAGAAGAATATCTTTCACGAAGCTATAGTCAAAGCTGAATTAAAGAGCGCAGTAAAGTTAGTGAGTAATTTTAAATACGAATTGATATTATTGGTCCTAATATGATCTTTAGTGGATGAATACCAAATACAAGATTAGGATGAGCCATTTTAGAAAATAGTATAATACCGATGCTGAAAAATGTTATACGGTTTTATATACTAAATTACTCACACAATGCCGATAGATTACTTACTCTCAATTACAAACAACCTGCCCCGATTTATTTTGGGAAAGTGCAGTAAATGAGAAAATTAAGCAACCAATCGATATTAGGCAGTGCGTCCCGAATTCTATGGTTAATCCAAATATTTTCGGACTTGCGAAGCAGCGGCTCATCTATTTTCACAATCGGTATTACATGGGAGTTTGCATTCAGGCTATAGTACCCTCAAAATAAAATTCAAAAAAAATCTCAGAACAAAGCATGGCCTGTTCTGAGATTTAGCAATTTTAATCCTGATAAAAACTGTAATAGTTATTTCAGATTAATCACTTTTTGAAAATATTTACTTAACCATAAACTTCAACGTTTTTGTTTCTTTTTCCATTTCCAATACACATAAGTAAATTCCAGCTGGTAACTTCAAAGTATTTACGTTTATTTCTTGCTGATAAGTTACACCTGCTTCTACTTGTTTTACAGGCCCTGTATAAATCAGTTTACCAAGTACATTGTAAATTCTCATAGTTACTTTTTGATTTTCACTAAGCTTATAGATTAGATTTCCTATACTAGAAATAGGGTTCGGAATTATAGTTAATTTTTCAATAGTTGAAAGTTTCTCATCTATAGACGAAAAATCAGAAGAGTTTGTTAAACTCAATTTATATGGAGAATCAACAGTTCCAGTATAAGTATGAGATTTAAATTTCAATCTATTATCTAAATCATAGTATTCAACTCCGTCAAACAGCTTGAAAGTAACTTTTTGTTCCCTATTAGCTCCAATTCCAAGATAGTAATACTTTTGATCGTTAATTGTTATTGGCAAACTTGTACCAGACAATTTCTCGTCTACAAAAGATGCTATTACATAAGAACCGTTTTCATCTATCAAATCAGTATCCAGTACTGCATTTATATACATAAAGCTCTTGTATTGATTCTGATCTACTTTCCATCCTGATTTTGCCAACAGTTCACGTTGTTGCTCCTTATCCTCTTTTCTTAAATCCATTTTACCAGATTTAGATTGTGCTACACCTGTGTAGTTCAACACCCCATCATTAGTTGATGTGTAAATGTACCCTAATCCAGGAGTTAAATAAGTTAACGTTCCAGTCCATCCATTAGCTGATGTGTAAGTAGCTGACAATCCTCTTCTTGAAATCATATCATTCTCACTTACCGAAGTGGCTGTTAATGATCTCAAAGCATAAGGTGTGGTTTGTAAATCTGATGGAAAATATGCAATTGCATTGCTTACAGGTATACTTCCTGATCCTTTTTTATGAATATCAATATTCAAATTTACAGGAACTTTTACACCTGAAGCTTGTAATAATGTATTGGATGTAGATTTTAACAAATATGCTTTTCTCACATCTAAATTGGTAATTGAATTTTCACCAACCAATATTCCGTTAGCATCTGCTTTTGCCAATAAATTATCTGTAATTACATCTCTAATTTCGCTATCCTTTGCTAAACCTCTGATAGCAATTAATGAAATTACATTACTTCCCGCATTGTCTTGTACATTAAAACTAATTTCCTGGAAACCTGTTACCACAGGAATTCTTGACACCAATTTAGGACCTACAGTAAAACTTACCGGATTACTTGATGTACCTATAGTTGTTAACCTTGTAAAATTATAGTTTTCAACTATTCCCTCAAATTCAGTACATAGCGAAGCATTCCAAACTTTAAAAGTCAATCTGCCGGAATCTGATTGGTTGCCATGCACCGCTAAATCAACCAAACCATTGCTTCCCACATTGGCACTACCTCGTAACTCATTCCCCAGGTACGCAGCAATTTTATCTGCGGTATCTAATGATTTTCCTTCTTCGAAAATAATATTACCATAAATATGCATTGTTCCTGAGTACTGGCTAGGATCAAAACTGTATGGTGGTGATGCACAAGATACATTTACTTCTACCAGGAAACTTTCTACTCCTGTAGATACTGGTGCCGACAAATGTGTACTAAAGGTTTCTACATAAACACTTCCTCTGTATGTACCCGAATTTAAATACGGAGCCACCTCGAACACCAATTGGTCATTTACATGTCCTGCATCAATAAAGTTATCTCCTACTAAGTTAGCACCTGATTTTAATGTTAACCAAGATGGCAATTGTTTGAATTTATACAATACTCTACTTCCTCCACTTGCATTAGATAAATCAACATTATCAATAGTTGTAGCTACCCCTTCAGGTTGATTTACGACAATATTGTTAGTACTCCATTTTACGAAATTCTTGTTCACACTAAAATTCCAAGAGTACTTATCTACCTTATTACCATAGGTATCCTCAATCTTTTTATCAGAAATTAACACTGTTAATTGAGCACCTTCCATTTCTTTTGCTGTAAATGATGGTGTAATATTAATAGTGGTATTGTTGTTTGACAATGCAGTAGTAAACTGTAAGTTGGTAACCACTTGATCTTTATTTAATGGAGCAGCATTCTCATCCCCGGTCACAAATGACAATCCTGTTGCTGTTGTTCCACTTGCCAAGCCAACAAAATCTCTAATTGCTTCGCCAGATGCTCCATCAACACCGTCTAAGGCAATGTCGTCCATTACAAAATAAGCCACCATTCCATTCTCATTTCCTAACAATTGTTTTTTGTAATTACCGGAAATTTCATTTGGAGTACGTTTTGTATTCCAAATACGGATTTCATCCAATCGTCCAATAAAAGATTTATTATTATCTGTATCAGAAATAATGATTGGATCAGCGTTTGTAGCAACACTTTGTAAATTTCCACCACCACAAGGTACTGTGTTAAAATACATTTGAACTTTAGAAATACCATCATACACAATAGCAATATGTGTCCATTGGGATACAGGTATTTTTCTACTTGATTGTACAATTCCATTTAAAGTGATATACCCTTTTGAAGTTAATCCAACATTAAAGTTATCTCCTTTCTTTAAAATTGGAACCACACCTGAGCCTGGATAAGCACCTGCACTTACCCACATTTCTATGGTAAATGCGCCATCTAAATTATAAGCATCTAAATGTGGTATTTGTACTTCATCTGAAATAACATCAAATTCTGCTGACTTTAACTGTCTGGGAACACCTCCTAAAATTCCTCTTAAAGCTACTGTTGCCGGTCCTACTGTTGCCGGATTAATTCCGCTTGAATATTCAATAGAAATATTACCAGCTGTTAACAATCCTCCATCCGTAGGATTAGTAGTAACTACAGTTGCAGCTTGTGTAGCAATTTTTCCAGTAACAAACGCCGTTGGATTACTTGTATCACCTGGATTTCCTGCCCCACCAGTATCACATTTAGGTGTAATTCTGAATTGATAATCTCCATCAGCTAAGGAACTCACATCTACATCATAATCAATGAATCCGTCGTTTTGAACAAATTGTTTCAAATCTTTTGCAGGAACTTCTTTTAATATGGTTGAAGAACTATTTCCTGCAATTGCATATTCAAATAGTATTGATAAATCATCTGGTGCATCATCCTTGGTAATTTCACCCAGTTTGAATCTAAAATTCAATTTTCCTGCACTTTGATTGTTTACAACCCAATCGTTAATGGGTTTTTGCATTTCTATATGGTCAATACATGGCCCAACAAACCTGGCAGAAAACGGATATTCTTGTACAGGAACAATTCCTTGTTCTGCATAAAGATCTTCTCTGTATAAAAGGTATCCGTTCTGATCACTTTCACAAGCAGATTCAAACACCAAAACCATATCATCATAATCTACAGTTTCTCCTTCACCTACTCCCTTGGTAACAACAAGTTGTCCCGATTTTTCCTGCTCAACTCCTGTTGGCGAATTAGAATCCTGTTCAAAAGTAATAGATACAGGTATTCCCGCACCAAAAGAAGGTCCTGATCCATTAAATGAAACTTGAGCTCCCTTAGGGTTAGTACCGGTATCTAACGAAAAATCATACGTTTTAGGTATAGCATCATTGGCCTTTTGTGTATTTCTAAACGTAACATTATAAATAATAGAATTGTTTCCAATACCATATTTTACAGCATTATCCAATAATACTTCAACACCTTCCCTAGGTACAGTTCCTCTTTCGTACGGGCATCTTGATTGTCCTGAATTTGTTAAAAACATAGGAGTATCATATCTTGGATCTCTTCTGATTTTAACATTAAATTGATCTTTTGCATCATCATCACTGAATGTAAAGGCATCTACACGAGAATTCTCACTTACATCTTCTGTTAAATTAGATTTTACTACAGAAATCGAAGTTTCCGTTCCCATCTTATATTTTGTACCTCCAACAATAAACTCAATTTCAAGACCTCCTGATGTTGTATTACTTCCTGTTGTACTGCTTCCTGAAGAGTTTGAAACCAATCTTTCAAATTCATAAGATACTTCTGTACCCGCTGAGAAAGAAATTTCTGTATCTAAGAAATCAAATCCAGAATCTACATCTACATCGCTGTTATCAACTTCTTTATTCACTTTACTTGTAGTCTCCGATAACTTAGGAGCTTTATCAAATTCACTTGGTTTTAATAAGTCCGAATTACTTTGCAAAATCTTATTCCATCTATCTATTTGATGTAAATAATCTACCACATCATCACTGTCTTTCTTGTGTTGATCGGTAACATATTTATCTAACACAGGTGTTAAATCCAAATAGTCAATTTCATCTTCTGGGATAACAGCACCCAACCTTTTAATTTCGTCTAATAATAAACGTTGTATATCAGGAATGGTTTTTGTTTCTATATGTCTTTTGGTAAAGAAAAAAGGTGTTTTTGCATCTGCTTTTACCACATTTGTATTTGTAATTAACTTTGGCATACAATTCTCTATCGTTAATTTTCGTCCTTTACCAAAAGTCAATACGTTAGACATTCCAATAAAAATATCTGCATCTTCTCCAACTAAATTTTGATCATCAGAAGTAGAAATATCCTGAGTAAGAGATAATGAATATCCATTTCCCCCTATCTTTCTATGTTCTACCGAACTTGAATTCCCAATACCTACGGAAGAACTTACTTTTGCCAATTTTATTGAGATCCCCGTAGCACCTCCGATACCTGCTGGCGCTGTCAATACAAGTGTTTCATGCTCTATTTCCTGGGCAGTACCCAAAGAAACGCCCATATCTAATTCAAAATTAGTTCCTTTTTCAAAAGAATAAGAATGAGAAAATGTAGCTCCTTTACTAATGGTAGCTGTACTACTGTCTCCTGGTGGATCATGAAGCACAATACCTACATCCGGATTTAATAAGGTAAAATCAGAAGTTAGTTTTTCTGCCCCTAATACATAAGCCTTTCCATTTGCTGAAAAAGATCTGGATAAATGACTAGCTGTCAATTGCAAATTTCTTGAATAATCCCCAACAAAATTTGGACTACCTATTTGATTGATAAAATTCACTTTTCCATCAATTCCTGTTGCCAGTTCCATTGGAGATGTAATCATATCTCCTCCAATATTTACCTTTGCATTTTCTACAGGGCATTTTTTCCCTCCGGCATATTCCTCAAAAGCAACTATTTCTACAAAGATTCCAGCTCCTGTGTTAAACTCATAGGCACCTTTACAATTTAAGGATACTTCACCCTTCTTTCCTTTTAAAATATCAGATTTCTTATTATTCAAAGCTTTCAAATCAAAAGCATATAATTTATATTCTAATTTCAATGGGTTTCTATACTCAAAATCATACGTAGCATTATACTTTGTAAGGTCAATAGACGAAGATTTTATTGTTCTTCCTGTATCAACATTTTTCATCTCAACAGTATAATGTCCAGGTAACAAATTATCAATCGTAAAAATTGAGTTATTGGCATTAAAGTTTGCTGAATTTATAGACACCTCATAAGAAGGAAATGCAATATCTGTCCGTTTTATTTTTCCGGTCCATTGCCCTACAGAGTTTTCACATGGCACCACAATATTCCCTATAAACTTTCTTCTGGTTGTGTTTTCAAAATTCAAATCCGAAAGTACATCAATAATATTTAAGTCGTAAAAATCATCTCCGGCATTGGCTACATAAATGTCATTAATTGCCCTATAGTCATATTTGTATTTTCTTGCATATGTAGAACTTGACTCGGAAGTAAAAACTGCACTTTCATTTAAACTTAAATATTTATTATCTAAATTTAAACCTAACATATTTAAAGCTTTTACACCTTTTTTATGCTCAAAAGTATACGAAAGCTTTAACTCAGTTACGTCATTATCAAAAAGCTCTCCTTTTCTTAAATCTTCTAGCTTTGCATTATTAAGTACAACAGTTCTGTATTCTAAATCGTCTATATAAATATTCGCATAATCTAAATATTTTTTGCTTGTGGCATTGTATTTTGCTCCAAGATAAAATTCAGCATCAATATTTACGGCACCAGCACTAGAACCACTTACAAAACTGTCATCTACTTTTAAGCCAAGCGTATTTGTACTCTTATCAAAAGTAAAAGCCACAAAATTATAGGTTGATAAACTTTGAATTGATGTAGACAATTTACTGTTGCCATTGTTGTATACCAATTCTACTACATTGTCATTTACAATATCTAATGCAAAATCGCCCCATTGCAATATTGTTTGTCTAACCAATTTATCGCCAGATACCTTTTGAATAGGCTTTATACATGCCGACCAGGTAAATGATTCATTAGAAGTTTTAAGATCAAAACTTGAATTTACATAAGCACGTTCTCCATCTAGTTTTAAACTTGAATTATTTATTCCATTTGCTCCTGCGCCTATTCCTGCAGAAGGAAAAACAGGTTGCCCTATTTCAAATTTATGTTTTCCAGGTCCTGCCGAAACAATATAATTTCCCACTTTATCTGTTTTCCCCTTAGATAAATCATTGGGGTCATTAACTGCACTACCATCTACTAAAATTGTTGTTCCTTGTAATCCATAAAATTCTTTATGTCCACTAGGTTCTCCACTATCTGCAATCCGATACAGCAGTCTTCCTGATATAGAAAATACGGAATTATCAGTAAATGAAATATCAACAGGAGTTACTGCCAATTGATGAGAAAGTGTTTCTACTTTATTTTGAGGCACAAAGTTATGATTAGGTTTTGACGGTACAACCTTAAAAGAAGGAGTAATTGCAGAACCATATACAGAATTTGCAGCAGCATTAATGGTATTAAAGTTATATTTACCAAATTCATCTGTAAAAACACCATAAGGTAATTTTTTCAAATCACTTGCCCCTACATATTCCAATGTTTCTATTGTATTGCCTACAAGGCGTCCTAAAGTACCTGAAGCCAGATTAAAAATACGATTTGAACTTCTTAAATCAAATCGATAGTAAGCTATCAAGTCGGTTTGCTTTCCTGAAATTACAATATCGTAATAATTATAAATATCCGCAGCAGTACGTTTGGTACGCCAAGTTCTCAATTCATCCAATTTATACGAAGTAGTAACATTTTTGTTGATAGTATAATTTACCACTCTGGATAAATCTAAACCAATTCCTGTAAAAGTTCCCAAATGTACTCCATCCTGGTACAAATCTGTTTCAGAAGCATTGTATGCAATTGCATAATGGTGCCATTTTGCATCATTTGTAATCTGTGCTTGTCTTGAAACTTCGCTTCCTATTTTCGCAGTTAATTTATCTCCTTGAATTACAACAGATAAATCTCCTAAATTAAAAATAGAGTTACTACCTGATGATACGGCATCTCCCTTATACCAGAATTCAATAGTATTTTCGGGGTTCGATCTAAATTCTTCAACATCAGAAACTACAATTGGTTCACTCGATGGTTTTACATGCAATGCATTACCTTGTTGCTGCCCACTGGTTAGTTCTGCAATTACTTTTACTTTTTTGGTTCCTATTTGCTGAGAACTTGTAATGGCTCCTTTTATTTCACTATTTGGAAATACAAATCCAACATCAACACCTTGGCCAATTGAAAGCCCGTTAGAATCAAACGCTTCTATTTTATATTCATACAATTGAGAAGGCAATATTCCATCATCAAAATAAATAACATCATCTGACACATTAAGGCCTACCAAATTGTTTTCCGTCTTGATTTTTGTAAATACTCCACCTGCTTGAGAAATGTTTTTTCTGTAAACATTATAGCTAACAGCATTTTTTACATGTCCCCATTTTAAAAATACACCATCTTTATTGCTTGCATTTAATTGCTTTCCATTTCCTTTGGATGCAGAAACTAAAATATTTGACAAGTTATATACAGGATGCGTTAAATCTGTTCTTAAATTCACAAAATCTGATGTACCACCTCCACTTAAATCAACACTGGAAATTACAAATGAATTAGGAACACTTACTCCTGTCAAACTACTTTTATATGCAAACAGCTTATTATTCCATTCCAAGCCCCTTAGGTTATTCAGCCCTTCATATGTTACTTCTGCCGAGTCATTATCAACATATGCAACTCTTAAACCTAAATTATAATTATCTTGCAATTCATTAGAATTATTTGCAGATATACTTTTATATTGAAAATCTTGCAGTTGTTGCTTTGTTCTTATTTTGGCCCAACCTCTTATTTCAGCAAGTAACAAGTTTGCCCCAGGCTGGTTTCTTAAGTGTAAATACCCCTTTATTTTCTGAGCATAAGACACAAAAGAATATTGCACTGAATTTACATAAACCCTTAGAAATTTAGATTGATTGTCTACAACCAAAGAAATATGATTCCAATTGTTATGATAGAAAGTATTCAATCCCGATATTGGAGTTTCAAAAGAAGTGCCACCAACATTCACAAACATTTTTCCTTTCTTCATTACCAACGAAAAATGATCATCACCTAACAATTCGTTGGTTAACGACCAAACTTCATCTGTTGCATTTATTGCTTGTGCTGTTCGTTTTACCCAAAATTCAAGTGTCCCGGTATTAGCAACACCTTGATCCAACAAATCTTTCTGAAGATCAATGTTCAAATCAAAATTCAATTGATCTGAATCTATTTTTAATACCGAAGGTTGTGATTGGGCAAAAGAGCTGATACAAAGCCCCAAACAGACAAAAAACAGCAGCAAACACCTACTATATTTTTGATATATATGTTTCACAATTTTTATATTTTTTTAATGTTTACTTCATCTTTAATAAATACATAAGCCGAACTTACTTTGGAGGCACTGCTGGCACTCGCACCAGAGCTATCTTTAAAAGTATCAAGAACAATATTGTTACCTTCAATCTTTAAGCCCTTGGTATCATCTAAAAAAGGACTTATTAATGAAGATTTTTCTTTTGCAGAACCCAACAGTAAATTCCAAACAAATGGATCTTTAGCATCTCCACTCTTGTACTCCTTAAAAGAAACTTTATTAGCGTTTGCATCATAATGCAGAAAGAAAGCTCCATTAACCATAGAAACAATAAATGTATTCCCTCTGCTATCGCGTTTCAATATAAATTTCGATCTCTCAGAATTGTTACCATCTGCCAGAAGAGATAAAGTATGGGTTTCCAAATCGTGAATTAAATACACTGTTTTCCCGCCAGGCTTATCTTCCAAAGCAAATTGGAACTGTTTAAACGCAACCAAATCATCTTGTGCTACAGATGTATTCACAACTCCTAAAAACAAGAGCAACAACATCCATAAAGAACATGTATTTTTCATTTTAATTAATTTTTACTCATTAAATTTTGAAGTATTGTTTCAACTTTTTCCAACTTTTTTGTTAGATTTTCTATTTTTTGTTCCTGATCTATGGCATACAAAGTCATTTCTTCTATTTTCTCAACCAGAACGGTATTCACCTTGCCCACGTCCATACCATCTTCTAAAACTTCTTGTTCCGATGGCATATTAGGCAAGTGTCCGTGAGATTCAATAAAGGAATTGACTTCTGACAATGACTTTAACTCATAATCATCTTTAAATACATAATCTGGAAATGAACCTACATTTAATTTTACCTTGTCGATAGTTAAGGTATTGTTACTTATCGTTGCAACATCTGCTCCATTACTTTTTAACGCTAAAGAACCTTCGGCAACTTCTAAAATCCTTGTTCCATTATTGTTC
>JAOARS010000346.1 GCA_025210415.1 Marinifilum sp.
GAGAATTATCAACAGTAATAAAAAGTTTTTCGCAATTGTATAAATGTGGGATATAAGAAAAAATTCGTACCCCGAACTCAAGTCGGAACAAGAAAGCTGTAAGATTGATACCGATACCGGGGGGTATCAATAATTTAAACCTAAAGTACGATTTCATAAGATACAAACCATGTTACATTAACAGATCGTTAGATTTGAGATGAGATGAGACTCAAGAATTATTTACAAATTTCTTATAATCAACGATTTTACAATTTACCGATATAAACCACAACACATTTATCTTTAGATTATTACAAATAACTTAACGAACTATTAATTGTGATTCGTTTTTTATTTGATGCAGATTTCATGTGAAATTCCGACCTTTCAGTCAGGCTCTCAATAACGAAAAATTCGTATTCCAAAATCAAAGTAAGATATTAATTTTCAAGACTTTCAGAAATAAAGCTGATTAATTTTAATCAGCTCCAATCTTCATATTTAGGTAATTCATCTAATGCCATTCGGTCTGGCCGTGCTTCAAAATGATTGAATAAATCCCTTTCAGGCCACTCTTTTACCGACCTAAGTACACGCCTCATTAATAAACTTAAATCTTTTGTAAAGTCAGATCCTCTCCAGGTAGAAGAATTGGTTACAATAACAAAGCTATATCCTCCAACCTGATGTTTCATTAAAGCTGAAGATCCTGCCAAGGTACCTGTTCTCCACCAAGTATTTGTTCTGGTACCTTTCCAACCTATTGGACTGTAACCTTTTTTGTTTGGTGTAGTCATATAAGCAATGCTTTTTGCAGATAGAATATCAGGATGAGCATCATCTCCATCTATGGCCAGAAGAAATTTCATTAATTCCGCTGATGAAGCAATCCAGCCTCCTGCTCCACCCAAGGCTTCAATATTATTCCCTCCATTTGATCTGAATACTGTTCTTCCTGATCCATCGAAGGCAGAAATTTTTATTGCGTTAGATTGTTCGTAATATTTTACTTCATTCGCATAATGATCTTTCTCCAAACTCTTTCCCAAGTGCATATCGAATATTCCTACAGGATTTAAAATATGCCCTTTCACGTAATCTTCATAATTTTCTCCAGAAGCTTTTTCAACTACCTTTTCCAACATCACATATCCTAAGTTGGAATATCCTCCTCTACTACCTGGTGTAAAATGCAGCCTTCTTGACAAAGCAAATTGGATGGTAGTTTCAGCAGAAACTGGTGGTTTAACTTTCATTTTCTTGGCAATTGCCAAAGGCAAAAACATCGGATCGCCATACTTGCTTGAATATCCTGCAGAGTGACGCAATAAATGTTCAACAGTAATACGTTTGGTTCGTTTATCCCTGATACTGGAATAAATTGAATCATTCAATATGCCATGCTCACCAAACACGTAGTCATTTAATTTAAGCTTTCCTTCTTCTTGTAATTTCATAATTGCCGTTGCTGTAATCAGCTTAGATACACTAGCAATTCTAAAAATATGAGAGGGTTCAACTTTAATTTCCTTTTCCATATCAGCATAACCATAACCTTTGGCAAATAAAAGTTTTTGATCTTTTACTATTGCTACGGTTGCTCCTGCTACTTCCCATTTTTTTAAAAACCGATTAATTAATCGGTCTGCACGGGCAGTTTCAACACAATCGGAAAGGTTATTTGATATTCGGTGAGATATAGCTTCTATACTACTATCGAAAGCTACAGCTTTGCTTCCTTGCTTTGAGAAACTAAAATTCCGGTCGACTAGAACCAGAAACAATACTATTAGAAAAGAAAAAATTCTTCTTACTATCATTCAATAAATATTCGTTTGACATGCACTTCCAACATCACAACTCATTCGCACAACAAGTTAACATGTTCTTTTCTACTCAATTCGCTACAAAAATGTTTATAAATTTTCAAAATTCCATTCTAAATTAGAATCATTTTAAAAATAATAACAATTCGTAGATTTATCACAAAAATAAATCATTTTATCATTAAAAATAATCATTTAAACTTAAAACCATATAACCCAATTCTATAATTTAGAACCAATATTGACAAGTCTTATTTTATATCAGCTCAAAAAATGAAAAGCTGTCGAAAATTCAATAACGCCAGCTTTTCATTTATATTTTAATATAGAATAATATTTTTTTAATTGTTGGAACAGATGCATTTCTCATCTACCCGAAAGATCTGTACATCATCATCAAAACCTTTTACATTTACATTACCCAAATCATGAAAGCATCCTTTACAATTCAACATTTCAACAAACTGGCCACTTACCAGAAACTGAGTTTTAAAAGTTTTATTTAATTGTTCGATTCGGGCAGCCATAATTACGTTTTTGCCAGCAATGGAAAACTGCTTTCTTATCTCGTTTCCAATATTTCCGGTAACCACTTCTCCGGAGTGAAGGCCAATTCCTACTTTTGTGATACTACCATTCTCATCTGTTCTTAAATGGTTTATTGCTTCAATAATTTCCAACCCTGCCTGCAAAGAATCCTTAGCATGATTCTCATTTTTAACCGCAATTCCAAAGGATGCCATAAAACCATCACCCAAAATCTGATGGATTATTCCATTGTTTTTTTCAATGATTCGAATTAACGGATCAAAAATTGCATTCTGAAATTCGATTGTTTCTTCAGGACTCTGGTGATCAGCCATTACAGTAAAATTTCTAATATCCAAAAACATAATAGATCCAACCACCTTGTGTCCTATCGTTTCATTTCTGTGCACCATTAATTCATTTGCAACGTCCTTGGAAAGTTGTTGACCAAGCAAGGATTCGATTTCTTTTTGGTTTTCGATACTACTGAGGTAATTGTTAACTCTCTTTTTAATTTCTATCGCTACAACTCCAGCAACCAATCCTGCTACCAGAAGTCCAACACTGCGCATTGTATAAATTTCTTTCAGCTGATCGATATCACTTTCTGGTTTTAGATATTTAATTCCCCAAAATGCTACCGAAAAATAGCCCAAGCCAGCAAGAAAACCCGCGCTTAATGACACCTTAAAGTCGAGATGCATAGCTGATAGCATCAAAAGCAGAAAGTAGAACAACAATCCGTCATATTCCAATATCAAAAGAGAGTAATCGTATTTTACCGCATGGTAAAGCACGATTGCAGGCAAACCAAATTCAACTATAATATTCAGAATTAGTATTCTTTTGGGAACCTGTATGTTATTCTTTATAGCATAAGTTAACCTGAAATATACCGCCAACTCAAAAACACAAAATAACAGCCACCAAAAAATCAATCCACTGATGTACTGATCCTGATTTAAGAAATTCCGCAATAAGTTTGGTGCCAAATAATGAAGAACAGGAAGTACCGTTGAACCTACTATAAAGAGTCCTAATATAATCCCTACTCTTTTACGCTCAATTCTAAGAAATTCCGGATGTAGCGATTCACTAAAGTGATCATGATGATGAAACATGGTACTAACTTTTAATAACTAATTATATATCGGCATTTAATATTTCATTGTTTCTGCAAAGTGCCACACTGAAATCAAAATAATATTACATATACCTTTCTTCTCTCGACTGCGACTTTATTCTTAACTTTTCCGCGATCTCAGGATATTTCTTTAATACTTTATTGAACTCCTTTTTTTGGAGTTCATATAAATCGGAATATCCAACAGATTTAACTGTTGCTGTTCTTGTAGTTTGTTTAAACAGTGCTATCTCCCCCATAAAATCACCTTTCTTTAAAAGGGTTAATTGCTTGCTTTCATCAGCAGATAAAACCTTAAGCCTACCTCTTTGTACAAAAAACATTGAATTAGCAGCATCTCCTGCTCTGAAAAGGTAATCTCCAGGTGTTAAAATCATTGGACTTAGATATTGTGCAATATCTCTTACAAAATGATCGTCCACAAATTCAAACAATGAAATATCCTGAATAGCACTCTTCTTAAATTCAAATTGCAACTCATTTCTTAGACCAAATGGCAAAGATTCCATTAGTTCAGTTTCATCATATCCTAACTTCTGCTTCCATTCATAGGTAAAATAATCACTAATTCTTTCTTCAAGGTCTTTCGGAATACGATGATAATGTATTAAAGCACGAAGCTTATCCAAATTCTCCATAAACCTCTGTTCTGCAGGATCCTTCTTGGTGAATATCCCAACCAAGGAAGCCACAAAAACCGCTAAAACGCCAACTCCCAATATTTCAAGCAAGCTTGTAAAAAGCATTTCTACATTACCATGAGGAACAATATCGCCATAGCCAACAGAAGTTAAAGTAGTTACAACCCAATATAAGGCTTGCACATAATTATCCGTATTTGATAATCCTGCTTCGAAACCATGAATCCAAATCCAAATACACGACAACCAGTGTGTAAAAAGAAAAAATCCTAAAATCAGAAACCAAAAAGAAATTCTTGAAGCAAAGCGAAGGTTTCTGATTTGAAAAAAGCGTGCAGTTCTTATTACCCGAACCCATTTAAACAGTCGGAACAGCTGAAACCACGGATTTGCGAACATTACTGCATATGGCAAAATGGCCAGTATATCAGCAATGAAAAACTTACCTGAAGAATATGTATCCCAGTAAACATCCTTCAATAAAGCATGAGATTTTATTCCTCGATATCTTAAGATATTGATGATTAAATCCAAAAAGAAAAGCACAGAAATACTTAAATCGAGAGTTTTATACCAGTTTAAACTTCTCAAATTAAATAAGAAATCCAGAGGCATTAAACTTACTTGCAGCAAAACAGCTACAATTATCAAGATTCTCCAGCCTGAATCATAGATTGACTTTAAGTATTTCTCCGACATTAGGTTTAGGTTTTTATCAAAGTAAATGGAACTTCATTATTTCTGATTATAAAAATAGATAAAAGCTCTTTATAAATCGGTAAATGACATTCTCCTTACAATTCATCTTATGCCACCTTTCTGTGTCTGTTTACTGCAACACTAACTGATACAATTGCAAATCCTGCCAATATCAAAACATCTTTAAGGATATCCATAAAACCCGACCCCTTTAATAATATCATTCTGATGATTTTAATAAAATAGGCAATTGGATTAAAGAAGTTTAGTTTTTGTCCCCATTCTGGCATACTTTCAACTGGGGTAAACAATCCACTCATTAATAAGAATATCACCATAAAGAACCAGGCTATAAACATAGCCTGTTGCTGGGTGTTGGTTTGTGTTGAAATTAAAAGTCCAAATCCCAAAATTCCAATTAAATAAACAAAAGCCACAAGATAGATGAGCCATGCTGAACCTAAAAATGGAATTTTAAATAAGAAGGCAGCAATTAACAAACCGATACCAAGTTCAAAGAAACCAATCACTAAGAAAGGAATCAATTTGGCAAGTAAAAATTGTGATTTTCTAATTGGTGTAACATTTATCTGTTCAATGGTTCCAATTTCCTTTTCTCTTACCACATTCATAGCAGATAAGAACAAACCAACCACAGTAACCAATAACACCAATAAGCCTGGAAGCATATATGGAATATATTTCATTTCCGGATTAAACTGATGCGAGTAAGTTGATTGTACCAGATGTACGGAAGAATTACTCCCAGAGTCTCTTAATTTAGTAATTATACCGGAATTATAATCCTGGATTACTGATGTAATATAGGCGTTGTATAATCCTGCCGAACTCGCATTAATGGCATTCACCAATACTTGTGTGGTAGAATTTTTGCGTTGATCAAGTAAATTGCCAAAGCCCTTTTGAAAAACCAATATTGCATCAATTTGATCTTTATACAATTCCTTCTCTGCTTCCTCAACCGAGAAACCAATCTCTTTTACAGTAAAAAAAGGCGAGCCATTGAATTTTGAAATTAATTGACGGGAATGAGTGGAAAGATCTTTATCAACAATGTAAAGATTTGTGTTTTTCATGTCGTAAGTGGCCGCAAAAGACAATACACACAGCTGTAGAATAGGCATTACAAAGATGATTGGCAACATACTTTTGTTGCGAAAAATCTGTAAAAACTCTTTTTGTAACAGATATTTTAATATTCTCATGATTTAACTCCTCTTTAATTACTGTAACCTAATTTTAAATTTCTTAAGACTTAAACCAATGAAACCAAAGGTCATAACTAACAGAACCAATGTTTCCTTCCAAACATATTCAAATCCAACTCCTTTAAGCATGATGTTTTTTAAAATCACGATAAAATATTTTGGCGGAATGATATTACTAATCATTTGCAAGGGAAGCGGCATATTTCGAATTGGAAAAATAAAACCAGACAAAATAATTGTTGGCAACATGAGCACAAACATAGATAACATCATTGCCACTTGTTGACTTTTTGCAACTGTTGAAATAAAAATACCTATAGCCAAGGCCAGAAAAATAAACAGTATGCTTTCAGCCATTAATAAAACAAAGCTTCCCATTATTGGTACTCCAAATACAAAGTATCCCATACCAATAATTACCAGTGCATTAATAAATGATAGCGCAAGGTAAGGTGTTACCTTTCCAAGTATAATTTGTAGAGGATTCAGTGGTGAAACCAATAAAATTTCCATGGTACCCAATTCCTTTTCCCTTGCAATAGATATAGAGGTCATCATGGCAGATACCAACATTAAAATAGTTGCCATAATTCCAGGGATAAACATAAAAACACTTTCCAGGTTGGAATTAAAATACATTCTGGATCTGGTTTGAATAGCAGTTGGTAATTGTTGCCCTTTGTTAATTTCAACATTGTAGTTCTGCAAAATTCCTTGCAGATAATTTACCTCCAAGTTTGCCGTGTTGGGATCTGATGCATCTGTTAGTATTTGTACATTTCCTTTCGAATTCTTGATCAAGTTTTTTCCAAATTCTGGTTCAAAAACCAAAATCAGCTTTACTTCTCCCTTTCTGAAAATGGCATCAGCCTGTTCAATATTGTCTAAATTATCGGTCAACTGGAAATATCCAGAGGATGTTATCTTATTGATGATTTCCACTGTATACTCATCTTTTGAATGATCGAGAACAGCCATTTTCACATCTTTAAGGTCAGTATTAATTACGTATCCAAAAAGCATGATTTGAACGATTGGCATCCCAAACAGAATCAGCATGGATCGCTTATCGCGGAAAATATGAAAGAACTCCTTTTTTAAAAATCCTATAAATCGGTTCATCTCTTCTAATTTTTAATCTACTCAATATTTGTAGCCTTACGAGCCAAACTTAAAAACACCTCATCCATATCTGCTGCATCAAATCGTTCTTTTAGTTTATTTGGTGTATCTAAAGCCTCTATTCTCCCATCAACCATTATTGAAACCCTATCACAATATTCTGCTTCATCCATATAATGGGTAGTTACAAAAATGGTAATGCCTGCCCGGGATGCATCATAAATCAAATCCCAAAACTGTCTTCGAGTAACCGGATCAACTCCTCCTGTTGGCTCATCGAGAAATACTATTTCAGGATTGTGAATAACGGCAACAGAAAATGCAAGTTTTTGCTTCCAACCAAGGGGAAGAGAACTAATACGCTTGTTTCTTGCGTGTTTTAAATCCAGCTTTTCAAGTAATTCATTTGACTTGGAGCTAATTTCTTCTTTGGACAAACCATATATTCCTCCATAGAATCGAATATTTTCAAATACAGTTAAATCTTCATACAAAGAAAACTTCTGACTCATATAGCCAATATTCCTCTTCAACTGTTCGCGGTGTTTGTAAACATCAAAGCCCGCCACACTTATCTCTCCTGAAGTAGGATATGACAAACCACACAGTATTTTTATTGCAGTTGTTTTACCTGCTCCATTCGCCCCAAGGAAACCAAATATCTCTCCTTTTGAAACTTCAAAGGATAAATTGTTATTGGCAGTAAAGTCGCCAAATTTTTTATACAGGTTTTTAACTTGTATTACTTTAACATCACTATTCATCTTGTTTGATTTTTGTGCTCAAGGCCATAAAGCAATCTTCAATACCTGGTCTAATTTGTTCAATTACCAACTGTGATCGCCCTTTTGCTTTAAGGAAAGATTTGATTTCTTCCAATGAAAAATCTGTTCGCAAATCTGTATAATGCAAACTTTGTCCGAATAAAAACACTGAATTTGTGAATTCAAACTCTCTTAGGTCCAGTAAAGTTTGATAGTTATCATCGCTTCTTACTGCAAAAAGACTTTTTTCAAATTGATCAACAATTTCTGAGGGTGTATTCACTTGTAAAATTTCACCATCCTGAATTAACGCAACTCTCTCACATAAATTTGCCTCATCCATATAAGGAGTAGCAACTACAATGGTAATTCCTTTTGATTTCAGAGCTCTTAACATC
>JAOARS010000026.1 GCA_025210415.1 Marinifilum sp.
CATATGCCGAAGCAGGCTGGACACCCCTGGATCGGAAAAACTACCGGGAGTTTCGTCAAAACCTGGATAAGATGCTTGACAAGTGGACTGAAGAGGACATTAAATATGCCCCGAAATTTGAAAAAAAAGATTTTAAAGAATAAAAAGTAAAATTATGGATCGAAGAAAGTTTATAAAAAGAACTGTTCAAGGTAGTATTGTGTTATCGTTTCCGATAGTATCCAAAGCCAATATACTATCATTTTCCCAACCAATTCGTTTTGGTGTTTCGGCCGATATACATGTCGATATCATTCATGATGTCGAGAAAAGAATACATACCTATTTGGAAGACATGAAAAAGCAACAGGTAGATTTTTTAGTAGATATGGGTGACTTTTGTCACCCTTTGCCTAAAAACAAAGCCATTGTAGATTTTTGGAATTCTTATGGGATTGAAACCTATCGCATGCTCGGAAATCACGATATGGATCATGGAACAAAGGAGGAATTTATGTCTTTTGTGGGCATGGATCAACGTTATTATTCTTTTGATAAAGATAATATTCACTTTATAGTGCTCGATCCTAACAACCTGTTTACAGGCGAAGAATATATTCCGTATGCCAATGGGAACTACTTTAAGCATGGAGATCAACGTACCTATATTGATTCAGTCCAGTTAGAATGGCTAAAAAAGGATCTTAAAAAAACCGACAAGCATTGCATTGTTTTTGCCCACCAAAGCTTTGAAAACCCAACAGCTTGCCGCAACCGCGAAGAGGTAAGACAAATATTTGAAGAGGCAAATAAAGAAGCAGGGTTTAACAAAGTAATAGCAGCTTTTAGCGGCCATGATCATACTGATTACGTAAAGCAGATCAACGGGATTTACTACATCCAGCTAAACAGTATGTCGTATCAATGGGTGGGTTATAATCACAGGTGCGAAACCAGGTTTACCAAAGAAATTAACGAAAAGCATGGTTCTCTTAGTTATACCATCCCTTACGATCGGGCACTATATGCGAAAGTCACTATCAAAAACAACAAGCTAATTATTGATGGTATTTCCGGCCACTTTGTAGCCCCGGGACCGGAGGAAGTAGGCATTACGGATGGAACCATTGATGGTGTTCCATTATCTGCAAGTATTACCGACAGAAAGTTAAAATATTAAAATGACACCTTATGTCATTTCTGATTAAAAATATCATACTGTATAATTCTGATCGATATTTAAAACTCGATAGTGAACGTAGTAAAACTAGTGAGTAATTTTAAATATGAATCGGTATTATTTTCGCAATAAATGTATTTGATTACATTATTTTGGGGGATGAGGGAGCTGACAGGAAAGCAGATTTAGAATAGTAATACCGATTAGTTAATAACTTTAGTGTTAAATTTACTTGGTATTTAACGCTGCCATTCATCTATCGACATGATACCAAAGTTAACTTTAGAGCTCAAATAGTATAATGCCGATTGTATAATGAAATAAGCCTTACCTTCGTTTCACTCGAAAGGCTCAATCATTATTAAATCGGCATACCAAATAATCAATATAGCTCACTTCATTTTCCAAATGGTATAAAATGAAGAATGAATGCCAATGAGATGATGCACTTTATGAAATTGACAAAGGATAAAGTAAATAATGAGAAGAAGTAAGTTTTAGTAAAGCGACAAGATGGCTCCTTATTTTTGCCATAAGCTTTGTAGTTTGATACTAATTGTTTAAACAGATGAAAAAACATTTATTTCCGTTGCAGTTTAACTTGATTACATTATTAATTTTACTAATGCTATCTCAAGTAAGTTGTACTAAAAGCAAAACGCAAACCAAAGAACGCCCCAATATAATCTTTATTCTTGCCGATGATTTGGGGTATGGAGAATTAGGATGTTATGGGCAAAGCAAAATTGAAACCCCGAATATTGATCAATTGGCCAAACAAGGTATGCGGTTTACCCAACATTACAGTGGAGCCCCGGTTTGTGCACCTTCAAGATGCGTTTTGCTCACGGGTAAACATACGGGGCATGCTCAAATAAGGGGGAATGATGAGTGGAACGAGAGAGGTGATGTTTGGAACTATGTTGCACAAGTCAATGATTCTATATTGGAGGGGCAACGGCCAATGAAAAAAGAAACCACGACCCTTGCAAGTGTTTTAAAAAAAGCTGGTTACACTACGGGTATTGCAGGAAAATGGGGTTTGGGAGCTCCCCATACACATTCCACCCCTCTGCAAATGGGTTTCGACTTTTTTATAGGTTACAATTGCCAACGTCAGGCACATACTTATTACCCATTGCACTTATACAAAAACGACCGACGAATTTCGTTGGGTAATGATACTGTGGCGCCTTCGTCAAAATTGGTTAGGGGAGCTGATCCTTACCAGTTAGATAGTTACGCCAACTTTAATTTAGATACCTATTCGCCCGATGTAATATTTGATGGGCTACAACATTTTATAGACGATAACAATCCTAAAAAAACAGGAAAGCCTTTTTTCATGTATTGGGCCACACCTCTACCACATGCACCTTTGCAAGCACCAGCGAAATGGATAGAATATTATGTATCGAAGTTTGGTGACGAAGAACCATACTTGGGCGATAAAGGTTATTTTCCGCACCGTTATCCTAAAGCTGCTTATGCGGCAATGGTTTCGTATCTCGACGAACGTGTTGGCATGCTTGTAAAGCAATTGAAAAAATTGGGATTGTACGAAAACACATTAATTGTATTTACATCGGATAATGGCCCAACCTATAATGGTGGAACCAACTCATCATGGTTCAATAGTGCAAAACCATTCCGTAGCGAATATGGAAGGGGGAAAGGCTTTGTTTACGAAGGAGGCATAAGAGTTCCCATGATAGCCAGTTATCCCGGCGTTATTCAATCCAATACCACAAGTCATCACGTATCGGCTTTTTGGGATGTTTTACCTACTCTTTGTGAATTAACTCAGATAGCTCCTCCTGCTCAGTTGGACGGTATTAGCTATTTACCAACATTAAAAGGGGAAAACAACAAACAACAAAAGCACCCATTTTTATATTGGGAATTTCCGGAATACAATGGGCAGCAGGCTGTACGCTTAGGAAAATGGAAGGCTGTAAGAAAAAACATAGCCAATGGGAATCTTGAAATTGAGCTGTACAATCTTAAAAATGACCCAAGAGAAGAAAACAACATAGCTAAGGCACATCCGGATGTTGTTAAACAAATAGAAAATATAATGAAAAATGAACATGTACGTTCAGAAAATGAGTTGTTTCAGCTAAAAGCACTTGGCGATTAGCTTACAAACAATATTACAATCTAAAATTTAACCATTTATAATATTAATCGGGGATAAAGTTTGAGAAATTCCTTGAATAAGCAGAGTCAAATGAATAAGTATTTGTTAGTGTTGTTGATGTTGCCACTGTCATTAAATATGATGGCGCAGCACAAAATTACAGGGCATGTGCTGGATGCAAAAACAAAACAAGCAGTTGAAAATGTAAATATTTTATTAAAACCCATGCGGATAGGAACTATATCGAACGAAAAAGGCCATTTCGTTTTTGAAGACATAAGCTCGGGAGATTATGAGCTAAAATTTTCTATGGTAGGGTATAAAGTCCGTGTTGTAAAAGTGAAACTTAAAGAAAGAGATAGTTTATTGCAGGTTACGATGATTGAAGAAAATCAGGATATTGGAGAAGTGAGCGTAGTTGGAGAAACCACGGAGCAAAAAAAAATGAGTTCACCAGCCTCTGAACCTGTTTCTCTTGATTTGACCCAAACCAGTATTTCCCGTGCCGATTTAATTCAAAAAGGAGCTGTAAGTCTTGTGGATGGAATGAAATTTACCACGGGCGGATTAGTGGAGACCAGGGGTAGAAAAGTGAAACAATTCTTTTCGGTAAGAGGTCAAACATATCCATACCCATCTTATGCTGTTGATGGAGTTTGGTTAAAAGAATTTCAGGAAACAGCCTATTTTCTGAATGCCGCAAACATAGAAGAAATACAAATAGTACGATCAGGTTCTGCACTGTTAAAAAGCCTATCTCCATTATCAGGTGTTATTGATGTAACCCGCAGAAAATATACAAATCAGGAAACCAATTTAATGCTAAAATATGGAACCGAGAATACCTATCAAACAGCTATTACACACGGAAACAAAACGGAGAAACTTCATTATTCGGGAGGTGTGCAGTTGTTTGGTACAAATGGGCCTGAAAATAGAAATGGTAAAGAGAAGATTGTAAATGCCGATGCAAATTTCGACTGGCAAATCAATAAAAAACTGGAAGCAAGCTTTAAGCTGTTTTACCTGGGAGGAAGCAGACAATTGATACAGCCTGTAGAACCTGCCGATTCAAAATTTATGAATCGCAGAGAAATCTACGATCCACTTAAAACCTTTATGCTGTCATCTAAATTAAAATACAAGACAAACGATAGATTGAGCAGTGAATTACAGGTGAACTTTGCCCACAGAAATCCTGAATACAAAAACGAAAACATATCCAAAGGAACAGTAACCACTTATAATGAAACAGATTACGAATGGACAATAAATCAATTAAATGCACTAAAACTGTCATCAACCAATGTGCTGCGTGTGGGTGCATTGTATAATCATTGGGTAGCACCAAAGGGAAAACGTTATTTTTACGGAAAAAAGGCCGATGTACATACATTGTCGGGAGTAATTGCAGATCAGCAGCGAATGGGCAAGTGGCTTTTTGATACAGGATTTCGGTTCACACAAGAGTATTACAAAGAGTGGGGTGGTTTCAGTTTGGAAGGTTCGGGAGGAAAGTTTAAAACAGTATCTCCTGTTAAAAATGAATGGCAATCTCCGGTTTGGCAGGCCAATTTGGGTTTTACCTATTCAATTAACTCGTTGTTTTCCTGGCATACCAATATGGCACAAGGAATTGTAACACCTCGCAAAGGAGCATTAAACCAAAACGGGGAAAACCCCAAGAGTGAAAAACGAACCAATTTAGATATAGGTTTTGTTAAAAAATGGAAAAATAATGAGTGGATAAAACTCACATGTTTTATGGTAAACAGAAAAGAAGCTATTGGTTTAAGCGGAGCCATTTTGGAGGTGAATGAAGGTGAAATTATAGAATTGTACAACAATACGGATAAGCGAAATTATGGACTTGAGTTAGATGTGCAGATGCCATTGGTTGGATCTTGGATCACGAGCTCCTTTAATGCAAGCTTAATGAAAGGCGAAACAATGCAAGACGGCAATTGGAAGAGAGATGATGAAATACCTGAATTCATTGTGAATATGGCCTTTCATTTAAAAAAATCAGACTTTGATTTTAATGTGTTTGCAAATTATACTGGCGAATACAAGAACGACCGTTTTGTTAGCAAAAACTACATACAGGAATTTGGTAAAGCACCATTGGGCGACTTTTACTTGGTAGATTTACTGGCTGGATATACTTTAAAAAATAAATATAATATAAGATTTTTTGGAGAGATGAAGAATGCGCTGAATAAGGCATTTCAAACAGTAGCCGGGTATCCTGATAAGGGACGCATGATATCCGTGGGTGCGGATATACGTTTATAACGTGTTGAATTTTATTTTGAAGAAAATACAAACTCCTATATTTAGAAACTGTTTAGGTTTTATACTTTGGTTTATTTTGGCGACTTAAGCACTCAATTTGCTGCAAAAATTCTTTAAATAGCCTAAGGCTATTTGCATCATTTTTCCTTTGCCTAAGTACTTAAATTCATCCAAACTAATCCTCAAAACAAAATTTAAACAGTTTCTTAAAAATTTGAATCAAAAAGAGTACGTTTGAAAATAATAAATTACAATGCGATCCAGATAGTTCCTAAAATTCGCAAGAATTTTTCTTTGCACCCTTTGTAATAAAGGATTAAGGCAATTGTATTTCACCCATTTGGGCGAAATGATATTTTTGCTTTGCGTGATACTTAAGCAATATGCCTGCGGATGTAAGGAGTTATCAGAACCGTCTGACAGATAAAGATAAATTTTTAATAAATGAAACGAGTAACTCTAATTATCCTAATAGCAATAAGTAATCTGCTGTTTTTACAGTTAGTGAATGCCAAAGTAAAACTTCCGGCCATTGTATCTTCAAATATGGTTTTGCAGCGCAACACTACTGTCGAACTTTGGGGATGGGCTGATGCAAATGAGAAAATAACCATTAAAACCTCTTGGCTAAAGCAGGCCATAAAAATTGAGGCAGATAACAACGGTAATTGGCGTTTTGCCGTAAAGACCACCACTAGCAAGAAGCCTCAAACCATAAAAATTAAAAGTAAGGAATCGGATATTACCTTGGAAAATATCTTGTTTGGTGAGGTGTGGTTGTGTTCAGGACAATCGAACATGAGGCGGTCATTAAAAGGCCATAACGGACAACCTACTTTTGGAGGCCTCGAAGCTACGGCAAAGGCAGCAAATTCAAATTTGCGCTTGTTTACAGTGGATTTAGCAGCCTCAAAAACACCTTTGAAAGATGTGGGTAAGCATACGGCATGGCAACAAGCTTCTCCAAGTAGTGTTGTAACCTTTAGTGCAGTGGCTTATTTTTTTGGGCAACAACTACAAGAGATTTTGGATGTGCCAGTAGGTTTAATTCATACATCCTGGGGAGGAAGCTCTGTTCAGGCTTGGATAAGTAAAGAAGTGATGAGTGATTATCAAAAAATCAATCTTGATGAAGTCGACATAAGCCATAGAACCAACAGGATTCCTTCAGCATTATTTAATGCTATGATCAATCCCTTAACGTCATACACTATTAAAGGAGCAATATGGTATCAAGGTGAAGCAAACCGAAAAGAGCCTGAGAAATACAAAAAACTTTTTCCGGCCATGGTTAAAGATTGGCGAAAAAGATGGGAGATAGGTGACTTTCCGTTCTATTACGTACAAATTGCTCCTTTTATGTATGGAGATAATGATGTGTTTCAGAGTGTGGATAATTCGGCTTTTATTCGCGAAACCCAGTTGCAATGTCTGGATTTGATTCCCAATTCGGGCATTGCCATTACAATGGATATTGGTGATGACTATTGTATTCATCCTCCTCGAAAGAAAGAAGTGGCTGATCGGTTATTATTTAATGCACTCAACCAAACTTATGGATACGATGCTGTAGATTACGCAGCCCCAATTTATAGTTCTCACGAAGTAAAAGATGGAGGAATGGTTTTAAAATTTAAAAACGCAGAAACAGGACTGTATGCATATGACAAATTGGAAGGGTTTGAGATTGCGGCAGATGACAAAGTATTTTATCCGGCTAATGCCAAAATCGTTAATGGTAGTCAGATTTTTGTAACAAGCAATAAAGTGCCTAATCCTGTGGCAGTGCGATATGCCTGGCGTAACTGGGTGCTCGGAACCCTCTTCGATATTAATCTTTTGCCGGCATCATCTTTTAGAACAGACAATTGGAACGATGCTACCCGAGCTAAGAAAATAAAATGAGCAATACAGCTTTGTGATAGCCAATTTGAGAAATGAACATGCAGTTTTTAAAAGAAATAAAACACCGTAAAATCAATTTTATCTTGGGTGTGTTGGGTGTGGTTGCCGCAGTGGCATTGGTAGTGGTGTTTGTGACCATGACCAAAGCATCGCAGAACGAAACTCGCCGATTAACTCGCGACATGGGATTTAACTTGCGCATAGTACCCAAGGAAACAGATATGAATCAATTTTGGATTTTGGGATATTCCAACAGAACAATGCCACAAAGCTATGTACAAAAATTGGTGGAAGAGAACTCCTTTTATTATGCCCACCTTACTGCAACACTCCATAAAAAAATAGAGTGGAAAAATAGTGAGGTAATACTTACGGGTATTTCGCCCGATGAACTGGAAACCAATGGGAAAAAGAAATCGAAAATGATTTTTGCCATACCTCCCAATAAGGTTTATGTGGGGTATGAACTGGCTAAAAAACACAAGCTGAAAGAAGGGGATGAAATAGAAATTCTGGGAAATTTATTTGAGGTGGAACGTTGCCTTACCGAAACAGGCAGCAATGATGATGTGCGTTTTTACTTTGATTTAAAAACTTTACAGTTGTTGGTAAAGATGAAAGGAAGAGTTAACGAAATAATGGCTTTAAACTGTATGTGTTCTACCAAAGGAGATAACCCATTGCTGGCTTTGCGCGAACAATTGCACAGCATCTTGCCCAACGCCAGAGTAATCATGAATAAGAATATTGCGGTATCGCGCGAACGTCAGCGTAAAATGATGGATGCTTATTTTGAAATAATATTGCCTGTAGTTCTGATTATTTGTGCACTTTGGGTATGCGGAATGGCAATGATAAATACCATGCGACGCCGATACGAAATAGGAATATTAAGATCGCTTGGCTTTAGCACCTTAAAACTAATGATATTGTTTTTTCAGCGTGCTATACTAACAGGTATAATTGGAGCAATAATAGGTTTTTGGTTTGGTACATATTTTTCCGTATGGTTCGGTCCCTCTGTTTTTAAGGTGACGGCACAGTTTATACAACCCATATATCCGTTATTTTGGATAACATTAGTTGGTGCTCCCCTGTTCTCTGTTTTTGCATCGTTTATTCCCGTAATGAATGCGGTTAGTCAACAGCCTGCCCAAATTTTAAAAGAAAGTTAAATGATTGAAATAAGAGGACTGGAAAAACGGTTTAATTCCGGACACAAATCGGTTGTTGCCCTTAACAATATTCATTTGCAAATAAGTAAGGGGGAGTTTGCGCTGATAAAAGGATCCAGTGGATGTGGAAAATCCACATTGCTGTTTTGTATGGGAGGTTTACTGAAACCTTCATCAGGAACAATAAGGGTTTCGGGTAAGGATTTGTATTCTATGTCGGAGCAGGAGAAACTGACGTTTAGGGTAAGAAAAATGGGAATGGTTTACCAATCATACCACCTGCTGCCATATTTTAATGTAGCAGAAAATATCAGGATAAGTAGTAGATTGGATGGAGTGTCATTTCGTGAAGATGAACTAATGACCATGGCCAAACGACTAAAAATCGATCATCGGCTTTCTCATCAGCCATCCGAATTATCGGTTGGCGAAAAACAAAGGGTGTGCCTGGCCCGAACACTCATTCTTAAACCTGAGATTATTTTGGCCGATGAGCCAACGGGTAACCTCGATCCTGAAAATAGCACGGTGGTGTTGCAATGTTTAAATGAATTTAAACGAGAGGGAGGTACAGTGGTGATGGTAACTCATGGAACAGAAGCTGACCTTTTTGCCACAAGGCAAATTGAAATGAATAACGGCAAAGTTATTTAGTAAAATGTTTAACAAACTTATAGATAAATTAGAGCAATGAACTCAAAAATATTCTTTGGCCTGTTGAGTGTATTATTCTTTGCGGCTTTTGCCTGTACCAATAAAGAGGTTACACCCCGTGACTGGCCGCAATTTAAGAAAGATAATTTTAGAAGTGGAACTTCTACGATTGAGTTAAATATAGAAAACCTGAAGTTAGATTGGACTTATACCGCCGCACAGGAACCTGTTCCGGCATGGTATGGCCCGGCCAAGGAAGATGCTTATGCACGTAGTGGCCCTTTGCCATCTATGCGCGATTACGATCTGGCTTATTATCCCATAGTTGTTGGAAATGATTTGTACTATGCATCTTCAGCCGATGATGCAATACATTGTATCAATACAAAAAATGGCAAGGAGAAATGGATTTACACCACAGGTGGCCCAATAAGAATTGCTCCGGTATTTCATAAAGGAAATCTGTATTTTGGAAGCGATGATGGGTTTGTTTATTGTATTAATGCCCGAAATGCAAAGTTAAAGTGGAAATATTGCCCGGTTCCAAAACAAGATAGATGGATACTAAATAATGGACGGTTGATTTCTTTTTGGCCTATCAGAACAGGAGTTCTGGTTGAGGATAACAAAGTTTATTTTGGAGCTTCGCTTTTGCCTTGGAAGAAGACCTATTTTTGTGCCATTAATATTGAGACCGGAAAACCAGATGAAGAATTTTGCTATGTAAAAGAAATGGAGAATATGACCTTGGAGGGAGCTATGGCCTCGTCAGGTTCCATGCTTATTCAGCCACAGGGAAGAATTGCTCCTGTTTTTTTCGATAAAACAAATGGAGAGAACAAAGGAAGCCTTCCTGGTACAGGAGGATGTTTTGTGTTGGTTACGCCCGAAAAGCATATTATTCATTCACAAACGCCGAGATACAAAAGCATGCAGGAATATGTTAGTGATAAACAACCTGAATACATGACCTTTAAAGGTGGAAAGGAGATGGTGATTAAAGGTGATACTAGTTTTGTGTTGACAGATAAAACATTATCGGCCTATAACCGAAAAAGTAAAAAGTTGTTGTGGTTGCGAAGATCTTACCAGGCACATAGAATAATAAGGAATGAAAATGCACTTTTTGTGGGAGCAACAGATACGGTTTATGCAGTTTCTTTTGAAAATGGACTTCCGCTATGGAAAGGTCAGGTAGAAGGTACTGTATACGCAATGAGCATAGCCGATGATGCTTTGTTTGTTTCAACCAATGAAGGGAAAATTAATTGTTTCCGGGCAGGAAGCAAGAGCAACACCCTTTATGCTCAGAACCGAAAAAAAGCTGCAGTTATTGAAGAGAGGCACGATAAAAAAAGGAATTCAAAAATCGATAAAAAATTAATTTTACAATCAGGCCCTTTTCTTAAAGCACTTTCTGCCGATTCGCTTGAGTTGACATTTGAAACAGAAGAAACCAAACTGAAATTAGAATGGAAAACTCCCGGTTATGAAGCCTTTAAGGTGAATTTAAACCCGAAAAGAAAGCACAGTATTCTTTTACCTGTTCGAAAAGATTTTATTTATACTTGCAAATTAACAAACGATAACAAACAGGCTTATCAATTTGAATATGATAATTTTTTCAACTACAAAAAAAAAGCTCTTGGTTTTACCAAATATGATGATGAAAATGAAAGAGTGAAATCAGAAATAAAAGAAAAGTTAAGCAATGTAGACATTCATTCGGGAATAGCTGTTGTGTTGGGATTGAAAAACAAACAGTTCCCGGTTGATTTGGCAAGATATTCCAATTTTAATGTAATTGTGTTAGACGATGATGATGATGATGTAGAAGATGTAAGGGATAATTGGCAAGAGGCCGGCATTTATGGAGAAAAGCTGAGTATAAGAAAAATTGAAAACTTGAACTCTTTACCAATAGCATCGGAATTGGCTAATCTGGTATATCTGAATACAAAACAGCAAATTAAATGCGATGAAGTTATTAAACTGATAGCTCCTAAGGGAGTTGCTGTTGTTGAGGCGGCTGACGACGATTGGTTGAAGGATTCTAATTTGGATTGGCAGGTTGATTACAGTAAAAAAGGTAAACGTATCATGTTAAAAAAACTACCTTTTGAAGTTGCCGGAGATTGGACACACCAGTATGCACGAGCAGACAATAGTGCCTTTGGAGGAGAAAGTTTCTGGGGAACCTCAACAACAAACGATTTTGAAATACAATGGATGGGACGTCCCGGGCCACGTTTTCAAACGGATAGGAGTGGACGCAAGCCATCACCTTTGGCAATAAACGGTAAAATGTTTGTGCAGGGAAACGAGCGTGTTATTGCTACCGATGTGTACAATGGCAATATATTATGGTCTGCTGATTTTCCTGGGTTTAAGCGGATGAATATACACAGGGATTGCTCTAATTGGGCTGCTGGTTCAAATTGCCTTTTTATGGCAATAGGAAAAAATCTGGTGAAAGTAGATCAAAAAACTGGCGATATTATTTCTGTAATTCCCATTGGCAAGCAAGCACACGATTGGGGGTATATTGCTGTGGTAAACGATAAGATAATAGGTACATCAATCCCTAAAAATTCCACTTATACCAATTTTCACGGAGGAGGTGCCGCAGGGTGGTATGATGCAAAAACCGGGGCCAATACCCATAAAGTATTGAGCGATGAGATTTTTATGAAAGACCAAACAGGCATAGATAATTTGTGGCGATATACACCCACAGGATACATTATAAATGCAAGCATAACGCAATGGCAAGATAGATTGTACTTTATTGAATCATCGATAGATAATTTGACAGATTTAGGGCGAGGAGGAGATGATATCTTTAAAAATACAAGCCTCGTGGCTCTGGATTTAAACACAGGAAAGCAAGCTTGGAAGAAAAGAGTAAAACATATGCCAGGAATATCGATGTATTCAATGGCAGCAGGAACTGGAAAGCTGGTTGTTGTTTCATCGCACGACTGGAAATATAAAATTTACTGTTACGATTCGAATAGCGGAAAGCTGATTTGGGAAAAAGAACAGAAATGGTTTCAAAGTCATCATGGGTCACATTTGTCAAGGCCAGCCATCGTAAAAAATCGTTTAATTGTAAAACCAGTAATTTATCATCTGAATACAGGTGAGCAACAAGAAGTAAATGTACCCAAATCGGGGCATGGTTGTGCCACTTATGCTTTAACAGAACAATCTGTTTTTTATCGGGGAGGAAGTGTAACGCAATTTAACTTCGACACACGTGAATTTTCACGATGGGAGCGTCTAAGGCCCGATTGTTGGCTAAGCACAATTCCTGCTCAAGGCATGGTACTCTCTCCTGAAGCAGGAGGAGGTTGTAGTTGTGGAAATTGGTTGGAAACCTCTATGGTTATGGCACCAGTATCCAGAGCTCCAATTACCATTCATGCCAACTCGGGCAACAAACCCGATTATAAGGAAGAAACTTACCATAAATACACACAAGCGTATCATGCAGGTGAGTTTGTGGATTCGGTGCAGGTATCGGTTGCCGTAAAGTTTGGCGTAAATGGGGTAGTTCGCTACACTATTGATGGATCGGAACCTTCCGAAAAATCGAAGCGATATACCAAGCCTTTTGTTTTAAACCAATCCGCCGAGGTAAAGGCCGCCATATTTATTGAGAAGCAAGGACGAATCCGAAGGTTCGCACGTTCGGCATACTTCCATAAGCTGCAAAAGAAACCAGATGAAGGTAAAGAAATGTAATGGTTATTACCACGAAAGTAAAATTTAAACAGATGAAACGGTTTTTAATCATTTTTATGCTGCTCGCTTGTGTGTATCAAATGTCTAATGCATGTCGATACACGGTAAGAGAAATTGGTTTCTCAACTTTATCGAGAGATATTTATTCCTTTGTACTGGTGGATACCAATAAAAATATTTCCGATAAATATTTCCAACAAATATCAGAACAGTTAAATGACATCAATATTCGTTTTTCTATTTTACATCCGCAGAAAGATGCTACACATCCCTACGCTAAGCAAGTGTTAGAGGAGTTGATTCCATTGCCTGCAAAAGTTCTTATAGCTCCCGACGGAAGAATGTTGGTTTTAAATGAATACAGTTTACCTGATATTTTGGATATCCTGATTGATTCCCCTTTGCGTAAGAAAATGAGATACGAATTCAATGATGTTTTTGCTGCGGTATTGTGCCTTGAAGGAAAAGACCAACAGAAGAACAGAACTGCAGAGGCCGAACTACGGGCAAATTGTGAACAAATTTCCGATATGATGCCTCTGATGCCTAAAGAAGTAAAGAAAAAACCTTTGATCATAAATGTGGACAATGAAGAATTTCATCGTGAAAAAATTTTGATGTGGGCTTTGGGTGTGGAAAAAATATCCACGGAACCAATGGCATTTGTACTGTATGGGCGTGGACGAATAATGGGAGAAACTGTTGATTATTCTTCCATAAAGGAAGGGGATGTATTCAAGTTAATGTCGATGATTGGGCTTGATTGTGAGTGTGGCCTGGACAGAAAGTGGATGCTTGGCAAGCAAATACCATTATTGTGGACTAAGAAAATCCGACAAAGATTAACTTCCGAATTGGGTTTCGATGTGGATAACCCTATGGTTTTGGCTGAGATGAGTCGCATATTGGCAAAAGAAGTAAATTCCGATCAAACCGGAAAAATAAGCTATGGGCCGGAGAGTATCGACCTAAATAAAGCATTCAACCAACTGTCGGTAATATCACAAACCGAGGAAAAAAAATCGGAAAATATGCCTATGTGGGTTTGGGTTATTACTTTTTTTATAGCCTGTATTTTAGTACTCGGAGTATTTCTTTATATAAGGAATTTAAAAAGAGAACTTCGGGATTAAGCATGTTATACCGATTGTGAAAATATATGAGCCATTCCGAAAATATTTGAATTAGCCATAGAATTCGGGACACACTGCCTAATACCGATTAGTTGCTTATTTTATACCAAATATTACATTGAAATGAGCATTATTCTTCTGCTATTTTAAATTTACACTTCATTAAAAAATTGCGCCGTAACTCTGCTATGCCTTAATTTTTTAACTTGTCTAAACTCAAAATATTCAAAACAATTTAACGCTCATTCCAAAATAAAATTGGTATTACTCATTTATTTCACTTTCCCGAAATAAATGGGGACAGCTTGTTTATAATTGAAGCAACCTATTGGCATCGTGTGAATAATTTAGCCTATAAAACCGTATGATACTATTTTCCAAAATGGTTTATTAAATATTCCTTTAACATCATAGCTTTAAATATTTTTATTGGTTTCGTGCTCCGAATTTTTCGTTATTGGGAATCCGAACTCTAGTCAGAATCCCAAGCAAAATGTGCATCAAATAAAAAACGCATTACAATATGAAACGGTTTGTATCTTATGAAATCGTACTTCTGCTTACCTGATTTTAAATTTTTACTGATATCCTCACTTTAAGCAGTCTGCTTCTTTCGTATGTCACGAAACAAGATTTTTTTTAAGTATTTTAAGCACTTATAACTTTCTCCAATAAAAATCTCAACCTTTGGTTGAGATTACTATTATTCTTATAATTGTTGTTGCTTACAAGTACAATTCATCACTTCATGGGTAATAACGATATAATATCTTTACAAACTTTTAAGAATTTTGAAAGCGTATTTAAGAAAAACTTCACTTCATTGGTAACTTTTGCGATGACAATTGTAGACTCTCAGGAGATAGCAGAAGATATTGTACAAGAAGTGTTTATTAAGATATGGGAGAATAAAAAAAATACAACATTTCATAAAACTTTGAAGGGATATTTATTCATTTCTGTTAAAAACAGTTGTCTTAACCATTTAAAAAGAGAAAAAAGAAAATTAAATAAAGAGAAAGAGCTTACTCCCAAAGCTTTTGATTTATATGACACCGATATTATTGAAAGTTCAGAGAGAAATAGATTAATTTTTGAAGCAATTGAGAAACTTTCAACCAAAGGAAAAATAGTATTAAAGCTGATTTGTTTTGGTAATTTGAAATATAAAGAAGTAGCAGAAGAACTTGATATTAGTGTAGATACCGTTAAGTATCATTATACACACTCTTTAAAAAAGTTAAGAGAGTTGCTCACCAAAGAGCAATTTATTTTTTTTATACAATTCATTCGAATAAATTAACAGAAAAAGATATAGCAATACTTCGTTAATGTTTTTAACTGTGAGGTTTATAGTGATTTAAATGTTTAAGGTGTGATTTTGTAACAGATTGTTTTTTGAGTGCCTTATAGATCAAACTAATGATAAATAACTATAAAACTAACGAATTGTCAACATAAGTAATGTCATTTTTATTTTGACATTAACATCTGCTGGTATGCCGAAATATTAATGAATAGTGTTAAGGAGCATACAAAAATTAACGCTATCCCGATAATACCAAATGTAATATTTAATGAGCCATTTAGGAAAAAATATAATAGCGTTAAATGCCAAGTAAATTTAATGCTAAGGCCGATTAACTAATCGGTATAAAACAAATCTTGAACAAATATGACTTTCTGTGCCGAATATTTTAATCGAAATCAGGCTTTTAGATAAAAACCTACTGAAATTGGAATTTATTTTGAAATAATCCTACCCATTTTTCCTTTTTTGATGTATTTATAAAAAATACGGATCATGAAAGATGAAATTTTAGATTTAATAGCTGATAAATTATCTGAACAAATAAGTGATGATCGCAATGAATTGTTGATGAACTGGGTTAATGAATCTGACCAAAACAAAAAAAACTACAATTCATATGTGAAGCTATTTGCTGATATTAAAGATCTTAAGAATAAGAATATACTTATCGATGAAAAACACAATTTATCGGTAGTAAAAGACAAAATATTTCAAAGGCAAAAGAGAAGAGTATTGGTTCAGCGTATTATGTACACCGCTGTAGCTGTTTTACTACCAGCCGTTATTTTTATAGCAGTGTTCTTCAGTAGTAAAACTCCGGTTGGTACAGTAGCACAGGTAGAAGAGATTGTTCCGGGAGTTAAAAAAGCACAGTTGGTGTTAAGTACTGGTGAGCGAGTAGAGCTTTCGGATACCCTTTTAAAAATTTCACATGAACAAGGGGGAGCTGTGATTACAAATGAGAATAGCAAATTAAATTATTCGTCAACAAAAGAAATTGTACAAAAGATTAAATACAATACTTTAATTGTAGGGCGAGGAGAAGAATATCAGTTGACTTTGGCTGATGGAACGCAAGTGTGGCTAAACTCAGAATCTACCTTAAGATATCCAGTATCATTTATTGGTAAGAAACGGGAAGTAGAACTTAAAGGTGAGGCATATTTTCAGGTGGCTCACAATACACAAAAAACATTTATAGTGAATACGAAAGAAATGAATGTAGCTGTTTTGGGTACCTCCTTTAATGTATCAGCATATCCTGATGATGAAACCATTCATACCACATTGGTCGATGGAAGTGTAAGAGTTCACAATAACATTGGAGTATCAAACGAAAAATTACTTGTGCCAAATCAACAATTTGTTTACAGTAAAACAAGTAACCAAGTACGTATAAATACTGTAAATTCAAAGTTTTATGCCGCCTGGAAGGATGGTGTATTTACCTTTGTTGATGAGCCATTGCCTTCTATTATGAAGAAATTGGAACGATGGTATAATATCAGGGTCTTTTTTCAAGGGCAAGATGTTCAGAACTTAAGATTTTCTGGCAAATTAAAGCGTTTCAAATCGTGTAACGAAGTATTGGAAGTGATTAGTAAGACATCTCACATCGAGTTTGATATTCAGGGAGATAGAAATGTGATAATAAGGTAATAATTAAAAATAAAAAACCGGAATGTACTGGAAATACAATCCGGCAATAATTAGAGTAAGCATCTGGCGAGATGTATATTTTAACCCTAACAAAACAAATTTATGAAAAAAAATGATTATTGGCGAATACCAATTCGGTTTGGGATTCGTAAAAAATGGCTATTGGCTATGAAAATTTCTTTAATTCTATTGTTGGCCTTTAATTTTAGTTTGAGTGCCAGTGTTTTATCACAAACACGAGTTGCTTTAAACCTTAAAAATGCCACTTTCTTTGAGTTGATTCAAGAGATTGAATCAAAAACAGATCTTGGCTTTATTTACAATCAAAACGACATTAAGAATATTGGTGTAATTAGTTTAGATACTGAAGATATTTCAGTTGAAGAGGTGCTTAATGTTGCCCTGAAAAATAGTGGTTTGGATTATGAAATTGAAAGGGAAATCATAATTATTAAACCAGCTAAAATTCTACCAAAATTAGAAGAAACACAACAAAAGAAAACCATTAAGGGAACGGTTACTGATAATGATGGAACTCCTTTGCCAGGGGTGTCAGTTGTGATAAAAGGAACAATTACAGGTGTTGCTACAAACATGGATGGTGAGTATGTAATTGAGGTTTTGAGAGAAAATGCAACATTGGTATTTTCTTTTGTAGGAATGCAAGCACAAGAGATCGTTTATGCAGGCCAACAGTTCATTAATGTGAAGTTGGAAGCTGATTCAGAGCAAATGGAAGAGGTTGTAGTAACAGGTATTTTTAATAAAAAGAAGAGTAGCTACGTTGGTTCTGTTACAACTGTTGCCGAAAAGGAATTGAAAATGTTTGGTAATAGAAATGTGCTTTCAACCTTAAAAAACATTGATCCTTCATTTAATATTATGGCAGACAATGTATTTGGATCAGATCCTAACCATTTGCCTGAAATTAACATGAGGGGAAGTTCGAGTTTGCCAAGTCTAAGCGATTTAAGAAGTGATACCAGAGGAAATTTAAACTCTCCACTTATTATACTCGACGGTTTTGAGATTTCACTTCAAAAAATGATCGATTTGAATAATGATGAGATAAAAAGTATCACACTTTTAAAGGATGCCAGTGCTACAGCTATATATGGGTCACGTGGTGCTAATGGTGTTGTTGTAATTACAACAAAACAACCCGAAGAAGGAAAATTGAAAATCACGGCCAAATCAACAATAAATGTAGAGTTGGCAGA
>JAOARS010000347.1 GCA_025210415.1 Marinifilum sp.
AGGTCAACCTTTTCAGAATTATTTGGATCAATTTGAAACAATTGACTCTTTAATTTGTTGATTTCTGCATTTTGAGCAATTGTGCTCAAATAGCCAAATACAAGTAAGTATAGGATAGTGATTTTTTTCATTGGTACATGTGGAAAAGATATCTACATGATACATAAAAAATATCAAAAATTCAATTATAAATTCACATTTAAACAGTAATAAATTATACCGATTGTATTAATGAAATGAGCCTTATCTACATTTCACTCGAAAGGCTCATTTCATTATTACATCGGCATGATACCAAATTATCAATATAGCTCACTTCATTTTCAAAATGGTATTACTTGTTGGAGCATCTTTTGTATCATATATAATATGAGATTGTACATGCTGATATACGTAATAAATAACTTTAAGGAATTTGCGAACTTAAAGTCATTAAATAATCGGTGTTAAATTTCAATTTGAGAAGTAAAATAGCTTATAGGAGTAAGTATTTTATGAAAATCCTAGCATAAAAAAAGCAAATTCGAAATGAACTTGCTTTTCTTTTAGGGTGAAAGACCGGGGTCGAACCGGCGACCTCTGGAACCACAATCCAGCGCTCTAACCAACTGAGCTACATCCACCATGTAATGTAAAAATAGGGTGAAAGACCGGGATCGAACCGGCGACCTCTGGAACCACAATCCAGCGCTCTAACCAACTGAGCTACATCCACCATTTTCGCGTTAGCGGTGCAAATATAGAGAAATCCTGACATATGATCCAAATAAAAATGAAAAAAATATTTCGGTAGGATTATAAACTCTACCTTTGCAGATAGTTAACAATTTTAGAAAAAATGGAATTTTTTATCGACGATAAGAAAACGGAAGCAATATTTCAGGAAATATTTAAGAAAGTTCAGGTTTTGCGCAATGGAGAAACCCATCATGAAATGAAAAAGTATGGACTGAACTATCAGAAATCACTAGGGGCAACAATTGTAAATTTGCGAGAATTGGCAAATGAATATTCCAAGGATCATTTGTTGGCACATAAGCTGTGGACGAAGGAATTTCGAGAAACAAGAATTCTTGCAAGTTTGTTAGAGGAGCCCGAAAAGGTTAAGGAGGAACAAATCAATCGTTGGTTCGATGAAATGAATTCTAATGAGTTGATAGAGCAGGTAAGCATGAATTTGTTCTTGAATATGCCAAATATTTATGAATTAATACCGAAATGGCTGCAATCAGAAAATTACCGAAGAGTATTGTGTGCAGTAATCATTTCTGGTCGCTTGGCCATGAAAAAAGATGAGGTGAAAATAGATGAATTGTTCAAATTCATAGAAATTATCCCAACTAATATTGATGAGTTTTATCTGAGAAATCAGTTAAAAAGAAGTTTGGGCAAAATGGTACGATTGAATAAGGAAATTGCCAATAGGATATGTGAATTGGTTCATGGCTTAAGAGCCAAGGATGAAAACTGGCAAGAAATCTGGGATGATTTGCAATATGAACTTGAGTTGTAGATAATTTTAAGAATATTTAAGAGGCTTATGCTTTAAATATCTAGGAAATCAGAATTAAACAAAGTAAATTTGAAGCTCAAAATAATATCATAACAAATACATTATTGTAGATAAACGACTAAGATAGATGGCATTAACAAAAAGTTCAAATCCGGTATTAAGCGAGAAAATATTTCAAACTTCACGTTCGCAGATTTATGGTGAAACGATGACCATAAATGGCACGGTAAATAAAATTGCAATGTTGCTGTTTTTTGTAGTTGCAGCTGCAAGTTTTACATGGGGAATGGTATCTGTAAGTGCAACAGGCGAAATAACTTCATCGGTTTATCCGTGGATGATAGGTGGAGTTATTGGAGGTTTAGTATTAGCACTTGTTACAGTTTTTAAGCCTAACTTGGCTCCTTATACTGCACCTTTTTATGCATTGTTCGAAGGACTATTTTTAGGAGGTATTTCAGCACTAATGAATGCAGCCTATCCGGGTATTGTAATGCAAGCTGTAGGATTAACATTCGGAACTTTGTTTGCAATGTTATTTGCCTACAAAACAGGAATGATTAAGGTAACACAGAAGTTTAAAGCAGGAATGGTTGCAGCAACTGGTGGGATCATGTTGTTTTATTTGGTAACATGGATCATGAACATGTTTGGAATTGGAAACGGATTCTATTATGGTTCAAGTTTATTGAGTATTGGTATCAGCTTGTTCGTAGTTGTGATTGCAGCATTGAACCTTGTATTGGATTTCGATTTTATTGAAAAAGGAGCTCAGTCGGGAGCACCAAAATATATGGAGTGGTACGGTGCATTTGGATTAATGGTAACATTAATTTGGCTATACATAGAACTTTTAAGACTATTAGCAAAACTTGCAAGTCGAGATTAATTATCTATTCGGTATCAACTAATTAAAAAGTTACTTGTGAATATTGTTGAAGTTACAAATCAGGTACAACGCAAAGAATTTTTAGATTTTGCAGGAGTTATTTACAAGAATGAGCCCAATTATGCTCGTCCTTTAGACGCTGAAATCGAAGGAATTTTCAATCCGGAAGAAAACTCTTTCTTCTCGCACGGTAGTGCAATCAGGTGGATACTGCAAGATGAGAAAGGCATTACAATTGGTCGTATTGCCGCTTTCATAAACGAGAAAAAAGCTCATACTTTCGATCAACCTACAGGAGGATGTGGATTTTTTGAATGCATAAATGACAAAAAGGCAGCATTTCTTTTGTTTGACACAGCTAAAAACTGGCTTAGTGAAAATGGAATGGAAGCCATGGATGGCCCAGTAAACTTTGGCGAAAACGATAACCACTGGGGTTTATTGGTTGATGGATTTATTCCTCAGGGATATGGAATGCCGTATCATCAGAAATATTATAAGGAGTTTTTCGAGGAGTATGGTTTTAAAGTATTCTTTGAACAATACAGTTATCATCTTGATTTAAGAAAAAAATTCCCTGAACGATTTTGGAAAATTGCCGAATGGATTGCCAAAAAACCAGGATTTACTTTTGAGCACTTCAGATACGACAATACCGAAAAGTATGTTCAGGATATCATTTCGGTGTATAATGAAGCTTGGAAATTTCATGATAATTTTTCACCAATAGATCCTGAAGATCTTAGAAAGATTGCAAGAGAAGGTAAAGGAGTAATTGAAGAGGAGTTTATTTGGTTTGCATATTTCGAGGGACAGCCTATTGCTTTTTTTGTTGCAATGCCCGATATCAACCAAATTTTGACAAAGATGAACGGAAAGTTTAATTTGTGGAACAAATTAAAATTCTTGTACTATCTGAAAAGAAAGACAATTACACGTGCTCGTATTTCAATAATGGGTGTTGTGCCAAAATATCAAAGGTTTGGAGTTGAGTCTGCCATTTTTTGGCATATGGATAAGGTAATGAAGCGTAAGCCTCACTATAATGAAATGGAATTATCCTGGGTTGGTGATTTTAATCCTAAAATGATTTCAATTTATGAGTCGGTTGGAGGTGTTAGAATGAAGACCCATTATACTTACAGATACCTTTTTGATCGCAACAAACCTTTTACAAGAACACCAATTATCCCTCTGGAAAACAGAGCAGATAAGGCAAAAGGGAAAAAAGCGAAGGAAAGTGCAGAATAATTAAATAATTCTTTGCAAAATAAATTACAATATCTACCTTTGCACTCCATTGGAAGAAGATTATAAGAAATTTAAAGGATATTTAAAATGAAAAAGGGAATACATCCGGAAAACTACCGTTTGGTAGCTTTTAAAGACATGTCTAACGAAACTGTTTTTTTAGCTAAATCTACAGCTAACACTAAAGAAACTATTGAAGTTGAAGGAACTGAATACCCATTGGTAAAATTGGAGATCTCTAATACATCTCACCCATTCTATACAGGTAAGATGACTTTGGTAGATACTGCCGGACGTGTAGACAAGTTCATGAACCGTTACAAGAAGTTCAAGAAGTAAGATCAAAAATTATTATAGAAGAAAGCTCCGATATTCGGAGCTTTTTTTTTGCTTTTATTTTTTGGAATAAAGGATTACTGCTATAATTAAAGTAATTTATTATACCATTTACAATACTAAATACCTGCGGTATTAAACTCTTTTTTGTACTTTTGATCATACATAAAATACACACGAATCCCATCGGATTTAAATACTACTGCAATGAATTATATTCTTTTTGATGATGGAGCATGGAACGAATTGCTTCCTCTTACATTTACTCGTCCTGTTTGCGAAGTACGCATTGGAATCATAAGCATACGCGAGAAATGGGAACATTTATTAAATACTGAATTTAGCTTTCTCACTCAAGAGTATTTAAGCGAGAAATATCCTGTAAAAAAGGATGATTTGAACATTTTAATTAATGGATCTGTTATACCAAATAAGGAATTGCTTGATGCTGTTCAGAATTTGAAAGAAGGAAATTTGCTAATTGCCAAAGATATTGTTTTAGCAGCCTGCTTAAAAGCTGATGAGATTGAATTGGTACAAAAGGAGAAGATAG
>JAOARS010000348.1 GCA_025210415.1 Marinifilum sp.
CGGCATAATGATGGTGATGATGCCCATGACCATAATACCCGTAATAATGTCCGTAAGGATACCAATGATTCCAATAATAACCGTGATGATAAGGATAATGGTAATTCCATCCAAAATGAAAATCCCAGTGCCACGAATTCCAGCCCAAACCTATGCCCCAGCTAGGATATCCGTAATGATATGATTGATAGGGATAGTTGTAAGCAAAATAATTGCCATATCTCATTGTACTGAAATTATAAGAATTATAATAACGGTAATTGGTCCATGTTGGTGTCCACCAAACGTTATCACCATCAACATAAACATTCCAATCGTTATCGCCGGCAAGCCACATTGCTAAACTATATCCGCTTCCATCATAATAACCAAATCCTTGAGGATACATTTCTCTTAAACGCTCGGCTTCTTCTCTGTCTCTGTCAGAACCACTAAATCCGCCAAGGTAGTAACCCGATTCTTCAGCCTGATAAATTAAGGTATCTACACTTCCCATAGAATCGTTCTCAAGAATTGCAGCATATTGCTTTTGAATTTCAGAGAAATCACGATCATCGGCAGGTGCAATGCCTGTTTTGCTTTGTGGTACTACTTTTGCATTGTCTTTCTGAGCGGGTGCAAGAGGATTGTCTTTTTTAGCAACCACAGTCTTGCTTTCAGCTTTTTGCACAATTAAAGGTGCATCGCTCGGGTCATAATAAATATCGTCATCGTAAAGGGAAGCTCCCATATACGAAGGCGAACATCCTGTTGCAAACAGGGCAGAAATTAATAGAATTTTGAAATAGGTTTTCATCGCATGTCCTCCAATAATGAATATCTAAGATAATTTTATACTTTTGTAAGGAATTTTATTCAGCCTAAAAGTAGCAAATACTATACCAAAACTATATCGAATGGCAAAAGTTTTAACGAGCAGAAGCGAAAATTATTCGCAATGGTATAATGATCTGGTTATGAAAGCAGATCTGGCAGAGAATTCTGCTGTGAGAGGATGTATGATCATTAAGCCTTACGGTTATGCAATATGGGAAAACATGCAAGCAGAATTGGACAAAATGTTCAAGGATACTGGTCATCAAAATGCATATTTTCCATTATTGATTCCCAAATCATTCTTAAGCAAAGAAGCAGATCACGTAGAAGGATTTGCAAAAGAATGTGCAGTTGTAACCCACTACCGCTTGAAAAACGACCCCAATGGGAAAGGTGTTATTGTAGATCCTAATGCCCAATTGGAAGAAGAGTTGATTATTAGACCAACTTCAGAAACGATTATCTGGAATACATATAAAAATTGGATTCAATCTTACAGAGATCTTCCGATTCTTTGTAATCAATGGGCCAACGTAATGCGTTGGGAAATGCGTACTCGTTTGTTCTTGCGTACGGCAGAATTCCTTTGGCAGGAAGGGCATACAGCTCATGCCACCAAAGAGGAAGCATTGCAGGAAACAGAGCAGATGATTAATGTTTATGGCGATTTTGCAGAGAATTTTATGGCGGTTCCTGTTTTAAAAGGACATAAAACCGAGTCGGAAAGGTTTGCCGGAGCATTAGATACTTATTGTATTGAAGCATTGATGCAAGACGGTAAGGCTCTTCAAGCAGGTACATCTCACTTTTTAGGACAAAATTTTGCCAAAGCATTTGATGTAAAATTTGCCAACAAAGAAGGAAAAGAAGATTACGTTTGGGCAACATCATGGGGAGTTTCAACTCGATTGATGGGAGCTTTAATTATGGCTCATTCCGATGATAATGGTTTGGTGTTACCTCCAAAATTGGCTCCAATACAAGTTGTTATTGTACCGATTTACAGAAAAGCAGAAGAGTTAGAGAAGATAGCTGCTAAAATTGATCCAATTGTCGCGAAGCTTAAAACAATGGGAATTTCGGTAAAATTTGATGATAGCGACAATCGCAAGCCAGGTTGGAAATTTGCTGAGTACGAATTAAAAGGTGTACCTGTTCGTTTGGCAATTGGAAATCGTGATTTGGAAAATGGAACAATCGAATTGGCTCGTCGCGATACCTTAACCAAAGAAACTTTTCCAGTGGAAGGGATCGAAGAGGTAATTGAGAAATTGTTAGAAGAAATTCAAGCTAATATTTTCCAAAAAGCACTTGACTTTAGAGCAAAGAAAACAACTAAGGTTGATTCGTATGATGAATTTAAAGACTTATTGGAAACCAAAACAGGATTTTTCTTAGCACATTGGGATGGTACTGCAGAAACAGAAGAGAAGATTAAAAATGAAACCAAGGCAACCATTCGTTGTATTCCTTTCGATGCTGAGGAGGAGGAAGGAGTTTGTATGGTAACTGGAAAACCTTCAAAACAAAGAGTTGTTTTTGCAAAAGCTTATTAAAAACAGAATATAACGCAATAATAATGAAAACAGTCATCGAAATATCGGTGACTGTTTTTTTGTATATTTACTTCTCACCTTAAAAACTGTACAATGAATATATTGAATACAAAAACTGCCATTTTAAATACAATTCGCGAAAAAGCTACCTTAAAACAGCTGGTATATCAAAATACAAAAGAGATTTTTGAAGATTTACGTGGAGTTTTGGAAAGTTTGGTTTTGGAATACAACTCAGAATTAGAAGGATCGGATGAGAGAGTACTTTTGGAGTATGAAGATAGAGGCGAATTCGAATTTCAAATTAAAGTAGCATCAGATATATTGGTTTTTAGTTTACATACAAATGTTTTTCAGTTCAACCGAGATCACAATGTTTGGGAGCAAAACTATGTAAGAACCAATCCTGAGAATGCTTATTCGGGTATTATTAACATTTACAATTTTCTTTACGATTCGTTTAAATACACTCGTTACGATGACTTGGGCTATTTGGTGGCACGTATCTTTATCAATCGTGAAAAACATTATATCGTAGAAGGAAAACGCCAGATGGGATTATTGCAAACTGATTTATCGGCAAGTAAAGCAAATAAAGAGAGCTTGAGACGAATTGTTGAAACAGCAATTAATTACTCATTAAATTTTGATTTGCTGGTTCCACCATACGATAATGTGAAAATTATGTCGGTGGCCCAGATATTTGAGAAAATTCAGAATGCAAGAATACAAACAGGTAAACGACTGGGTTTTCAGTTTAAATCGGATGACGTTTAAATCAATTAATAACCTGATTTCGCTTAAAAATATCTATCACAGAAAATCAGATTTATTTAAGATTTGCTTTAAAAAATCTGAAAGAATATCGGGATATTTTAAAGATTTTTTAAAGTGAAGATTGGATGAAGATGATTTTTTCAAAGAACTTGCCTGTTTTTGGCATAAATTTCCTCAAATTCCCTCGAAATATCCCGATATTCCTTCGAAAATTTGAGAAAATTTCTACTCAAAATCAGTGCAAACTGTGACAATATTTTTAATCGAAATCAGGTTAATGGTTTCAATTACTTGTAGCTTAAAACTATTATGAATAAAAAATGCCTTCCAAATTGGAAGGCATCTATATTTTAAGTTCGAAAGATTTTTTTAAAATCCTGCTGCAGTAAATTGTTCCAGGAATCGGATATCATTCTCGAAGAACAAGCGAAGATCCTTAATGCCATATTTCAACATGGTAATACGCTCAATTCCCATTCCAAGTGCGAATCCTGAATATTTTTTGCTGTCGATACCATTTAAGTCCAAAACGTTTGGATCGACCATACCACAACCCAAAATCTCTAACCAGCCAGTTCCTTTACACACATTACAGCCTTTTCCTGCACAAAGCGAACAGGTAACATCAACCTCTGCCGATGGCTCTGTAAATGGGAAATACGATGGACGTAACCTGATTTCCGTTTTCTCACCAAAAAATTCTTTTGCAAAATAAGTTAGGGTTTGCTTCAAATCTGCGAAAGAAACTTTCTCATCAACATACAAAGCTTCAATCTGGTGGAAAATACAGTGTGCACGAGCCGAAATTGCTTCGTTACGGAATACTCTACCCGGAGTTAAACAACGAATTGGCAATTCCATTTCCTGCAAATCGTGAACTTGCACCGATGAAGTATGGGTTCTTAAAATTACATCCGGATTTTTTTCGATGAAGAAGGTGTCTTGCATGTCGCGAGCCGGATGTTCTTCAGGGAAATTTAAAGCCGAGAAATTATGCCAGTCATCTTCAATTTCGGGGCCTTCGGAAATTGTAAATCCCAAACGCGCAAAAATTTCAGTAATTTCGTTTCGTACCAACGAAAGTGGATGGCGAGAACCTAATTTTACAGGGTCGCCAGACAAAGTTAAATCCAAACCTGACTTACCAAATTCAGCACCGGTAAAACTTTCTTTTAAAGCATTTACCTTATTCATAGCAACTGTTTTAAGCTCATTTAAAGCTTGTCCTACAGCTTTTTTCTCCTCGTTAGGTACAGTTTTAAAATCGGCAAACAATGAAGCAATGCTACCTTTTTTACTTAGGTGCTTAATTCTGAACTGTTCTACCTCTTCAAGTGTAGTAGCCGAAAATCCATTCAGCTCATCAAGCAGATTTTTTATTTTGTCAAGCATGATATATAACTTCTTTATTTAATGCAACAGTCGGCAAAGTTACAAAAACTTTTTTCTCTAATAGTCAAAAGCGAATGGCTATTAATTCAAATAAGGTTGAGATTCTTATTGGGAAAGTATTATTAACCTGAGAGCATCACTTGGAGTGATACCCTCAGGACACCTGTATTTCGTATCCCGACTAAAGTTCGGGTTACGAATAAATTCACAATGCGATGCACAATAAAAAATCTAAACTGTCTTTTGTCCGATTGTGCCGGAAACAGAGTTTTAAAAGCTTTTTATTGTTGATGCTCTCACTAAAGTGAGGGTATCAATTGTAACCTGCAATACAGAAAATAAAGTTCTGTTTTTATCAACTGAGAGCATCACTTGGAGTGATACCCTCAGGGCACATACAAACTCTTTTAATATTTTAAAACCTTCACTTTCATTTTTACATCGGTATAAGGCCTGTCATTTCCATCAGTTTTAAGCTTTACTATTTTATCTAAAACCTCTAAACCACTAATTACTTCGCCAAAAACCGTGTAATTATTATCAAGATGCGGAACTCCACCTACAGTAGTATAAGCCTTTCTTTGCTCAGGTGTAAATTCCAGTTTATCTCTTGAAGCATTGTAATCAAATTCTATCGATTCCTTAATCTTATTTGCTATTGCGCGAAATTCCTGCACCTTTTTCGCCTTCTTCAAAGAATCTAATATTTGTCGTTTCTTTGGGGTAAGGTATCTTTTAACAATACTCTTTCTTAAAGGCACGTTTACTTCCTTTTCCATTGCAGTTAATTCTGCACCGGTAAAAACTCTGCCATGAGCAATATAAAATTGCGATACATCCGATTCTTTAAAGATATTCACCTTATCGGGTTGTCGTGGCGAAGCCAGCGCTCCTTTTTTATGAAAGAATTTTGTGTTGAACTCCGATTCTATGGTTCTGTTCGCATCACCATAACCAATCGATTTTCCGGCAGGAGCATTTCTTGAATCCTGCGATCCTCCTTGTGCAACAAAACCTTTTATTACCCTGTAAAAAAGTGTTCCATCGAAATGATTATTTTCTACCAACTGCAAAAAATTCTGCCTGTGCTTAGGTGTTTCCTTGTAAAGCATCACTTTTATATTGCCCAAATTGGTTTCGATAAGAACAATTGAGTTTGTTACCTGCGAAAAAACTAAATGTCCGGATACCAAGATCAATAATACAATCAGAAGTATACTTAATTTTCTCATTATTACTATTCTTTAGCATTTCGTTAGTTTTGATCATTAGTTTGATTTATAACAAATTGATCACAGAATGCAACTTATAATACCATTTTAACTACAAAGTTAGTCCCAATAGCTATCGGGAGTATAATGCCGATAGTTAAGAATCAGCGTAAATTACCTTTTCGAAAGTGTAGTACCTGTTTATATCAAATTGCATCCTAAATATTTAAATATCTATTGGAATTACTGTATAATTTTAATTTTCATTGATACATCTTTCAACGGGCGATCATATTCATCTCTTTTTACTTTGGCTATGCTATCTATGAATTCAATACCTTCAATTACTTCTCCAAATACGGTATAATTGCCATCTAAATGAGGAATTCCGCCAACTGTTGTATATGCTTTAATTTGTGCTTGTGTAAAGCTAATTTTTGAGCCTTCAAAAACAGAATCTACCTCAAGCTGAATTTTATCAATCAACTTTGTCATCTTATCCATATCGCCTTCCGACTGGTGTTTCATGATTTCCTGAGCATTCTTTTTCTGTACACCTTCAAAAATCTTATTCTTAATTCTATCGTTAAGTTTTATCAAAAGTGTATCTAAAGCACCATGTGTATATTTAATTCCTTGTGCCAGGTAAAACTGAGATCCTGATGATTTTTTTTGTGGATTTACAGCATCACCCTCGCGTGCTGCTGCTATTACACCTCGCTTATGAAACAATTCAGGTTTAAACTCTGCATCAATTTGGTAACCTGGCCCGCCTTCGCCCAATCTCGCACCGGCCTTAGCAGCTTTAGAATCCGGGTCTCCCCCCTGAATCATAAATCCATCAATTACTCTATGGAATAAAGTACCATCAAAATAATCGGCATGAGCCAGCTTTATAAAATTATCACGATGGAGTGGGGTTTCGTCATATAGCTTTATTTTAATATCGCCATATTCAGTTTCAATTTCAACAATTCTGTTTTTCTTTCCCAATTCCAATTTTTGCTGACAGGAAACAAGTGTTACTGCCAATGCAAGATAAAGTAGTTTTTTCATTATTGTTATTTGTATCGATTTGTTATTTATGCAAGTTAAAAGTACTTAAAGTTGATCGTGCATTGCAAACTGTAATCAGGTAAATCAGATTGTGAACACTATCGCAAACACTCATCTACTTTTTATTTCTTAAAGTAATTTTATCGAAATTGTTGGCTTATTCAATTTTAGATGTTTTGAATTTGCATTATTTATTCACTTAAATATCCGTTATCCTTAAAATATTCAACAATTGACGACTTTAAAAGCTTTTCTTCTTTGTCTTTCGAAAAAGGCGGAACCATTTTGTTCTTCACAAATATGGGCCAATTGTCGTCATCATATCCATTAATGGAATAATAGTTCCATTTCATAAGCAGTGTGCAAGTTGCCAAATCAATATGGTCCCACTTTTCCTCTTTCGAATAACTTTCCTGAAAGCCTAATCCACGCTCTTGTATGCCAATTAAAAGCAAAGTTCCATTTAAATCAGCATCAACATTAAATTCTTCAGAAATTTTATATAAAAGGCTATTCCAGTCTCTTTCTAAATTATTATCCATAGTATCAATTTTTTACGAGTGCTAAAAATAAGGCTTTCCTTGAAGAATAAGGCAATGCTGAAATATTTTTTTCATTTTTTTAAAATATATTCTTGCAGATAAAAATATTCCAACTTATATTTGCATCGCTTTTAAGGGCAAGGGCGATTAGCTCAGTTGGTTCAGAGCACTTGGTTTACACCCAAGGGGTCATAGGTTCGAATCCTATATCGCCCACAAAAGCAAAATTTTCCAATAACAAGGGCGATTAGCTCAGTTGGTTCAGAGCACTTGGTTTACACCCAAGGGGTCATAAGTTCGAATCTTATATCGCCCACAAAAAGATCGGTTTTCAATTGAAGATCGATCTTTTTTTATGTCTGTTTGCATATAATGGTTCGTTAGTTTTTGCAAGTCTCTCAAAAAACAATGTATTATAAATTAACTGCATGAAGAATAATTTGAATCATTCTTGTTTTGTATACCTCCGTAATATCTGTGGTAAATAGTTTATAAAAATAAAACCACAGAGAAACACAGAGAACCTCTGAGGTAGGCTGTGCAACATTGAAAAAAAACTTCTGTCAGGATTTTAATAAACCTCTTCTTTTAAATCTTGTATTTTCAAATAGATAAGCATTGGATACAGTTGCATTTTGAGCAGAAAAATCCAATTAAAAACATTTCAGTTCTTCCA
>JAOARS010000027.1 GCA_025210415.1 Marinifilum sp.
AGAGTAATTCTGGCAAGCCTTTTTTATGAATCCGAATTAAGCTTTTATTGCTTTAGTATTTTATGGTTGATCGTTTCGCTTTCCGATTGAATTTTTAGAATGTACATCCCTCTTTTGTAAGTAGAGATGTTTAATTTTTCTAAGTTTGAATAAGATTCTTTTTGAAACATAAGATGTCCGCTTAAATCGTAAATGTAAATCATTCGATTTTCGTTCTTTTCGAACTTGATATTTAATTCTTGAACTATCGGATTTGGATAGATTTGAATTGCATTTTTAAGAACATTCTCAATGCCCGTAGCAACATCAACGGTAATTGCAATTGAGGTTTCTGCAGGCTCATATTCATTATTCCCGGTCTGAACAGCTTTAATTTCAACTTTTCCTGCCTGGTTAAGTGTAAGTGTGTTGCCATTAATGGTAGCATCTCCCGAAACAAGTTCAAATGTTACATCAAGACCCGAACTTGCACTTGCATTTAGCTCAATTTTGTCGTTTACATTAGCACTTGCAGGCGGATTTGTAAAAGTAACAGTCTGATCTTTCCCTTTAATAATAACAAAATTAGTAATTATGCTTGTATTTGGAAATGTTTCGTTTGTCATGTAACATTTACATTTTCCTCTTTTTTTACATTTAAAAATCCCTTTTTCAGTTTGTTCAATTACTCCTTTTTTTATTGCATCTTCACCATCTATTTTCCAATAGTATGAGGTTTCGTTATCACCAATATTTAATTCACCAGAATAGTTTATCAAATCATTTAAATGAAGAATTGTTTCGTCGAAAACAATTTGACCGTACGTTTCAATATTCGAACAATAAGATGCAATTTTAGAAAGCTCCGAAAATGTTAATTTGTTTTCCCTGCAATCTATACTATTTAGATTTATATTCTTACTAATATTAATACTGGTTAGTTGATTTAGGGAACAGTTTAATTCATTGATATTTGTAAAATACTCTATCCCGGTAAGGTTTTTAATTTGCCCTTTTGAGATATCTAATTTTTTTGTGTAGATAGCAGCTTCAAATTCAGAAATTTCCTGATCTTCATTGCTATTTAAATCGATATTCGTAATTAATTTATTTTTAAGATTAACATCAGCAAACGATATTGCTTTATTACTTTTAAAAGTGATATTATTACTGATTAAAGTAACATTAGGAAAACCCTCATTTGTCATTTTGCAATAAAATATGCCTGGTTTTTTTATTTTAAAAACACCTTCGCTTATTGTTTCTATGGCATTTGGAGTAACTTTATTATCACCAACCGAAAACCAATTGAACTTTGTTTTATTCTTGCCTATAGATACTTCATGTGACCAATTTACCTGAATTACTTCAGTGTTTTCCTGTTTTTTTAAAATTCGATTGTCAGAATCGTAATTTAACTGAGGATAGGCTTGTTGTATTTTAATTAACTCTGAAAATGGCAGAGAATTTCCGAAACAATTTACATTATTTAGTTTGCAGTTGGCATGCAAGTGAATAGATGTCATGTCATTTCCGTAGCAGATCAAATTTGTTAGTTTCGGATTGTTTCGTAAATCTAATTCTGTAATGTGATTGCTGTAATTTTTTAGTTCAAATAAATTACTGTTTTTACTTACATCTAAAGCTTGTAGATTATTTTGTGAACAATTTATTTGAGTTAAGTTGGTGCAAGATGATATATCAAGATTACTTAATGAGTTTGAACTACATTCGAAAAATTCCAATAAGATGTTGTTGCTTAAATCAATTTGACTGATTTTATTATCAAAGCAACTTAAAAATTTCAGATTTGTATTTTTACTAATATCTAAAGTTTCAAGATTATTTTCTGCACACGATAATGATTCAAGTTTGGATAATTTGTCAATTGATAGCTTGCTTAACTTATTGGAAGAACAAGAAATGTATATAAGATTTGTATTCTTATCTAATGTAATGTCGGTAAGCTTATTATAAGTGCAAAGTAACTTTTCAAGCTTTACATTTTTACTTAAATCTAGCTTTTTTAATGAGTTGTGTTCGCAATGTAATTCGCTAATACTGGTAAAGTGTTCTATTCCTGTAAGATCAGAAATTGACAAGTTGCTAATTGATAATTTTTTAGTAAAAACCTCCGCCTCGCTTTCCGAAATTTCACCATTTCCATCGGTATTAATTTCAGCATTATCAAGCAATGCCTTTTTAAAGTTGACATCGGGAATGTTAATATTTTGTGCTTTAAGTATAAAAGACACAAAAATGAATAATAAAAAAGTAAAATTTTTAATCATAGAGTTTTATTTTAAAGATTTCTTGATTAAACAACTTAATGGTTTACGAATAATGACTTGTTATTATAAAATCAGAAGATGCTTAATTTATAGCCTGGCAAATATAAATAAAAATATAAAGCATATTTTAAATTAGGCATTGTGTAATGATATGTTTAAAACAAAAGGATTTCTTGTTTTAACTTTAAATGCTATTTATTCACTCACCCACTAAAAATCATACGGAGTCAAAATATACATTATCCCTAAAGTTATTTTTGGGATGATTGATTATGAGAAAAGAATGGTTTTCAATAACAATTTTTTTGTTGAAACTTGTGTTCGCTTCTAAAATGATTCAAATATGGTACACAAAAGTTCAAATTACATCCTTTATCGTTCAGAGATATTGCTTATCTCATTAAAATAGTGGATGTTTAAAGGTGTAAGTAAAATTTAATTCAGGTAATGTATAGTTTTATTTTGCTGATGAACTTTTGCTTACAGAGTTTAAAAGTATTTTAATTTATTGTTTTATTTTAATCGTAATTCTATGAAAAACACATTCATTATTTTTTTTGTAATGATTTTTGCTGCTGCCTGTAGTAGTAAAGATATTGATGAAATGGTAACTTTTGGAGAAAAGCAATCGAAAACAGGGGTTAAAACATCTACCCAAAATTATTTGCAAACTGTTACTGTAAGTACAGTAGCTGAGTTGACAACTGCCATTGCAAATTTAACAGAAGGAACCAGAATTATCATCGAAAACAATATTTATAGCGATATTAATTTAACAATTAATGCTGTTGGAAGTCAAAGTAATCCCATATTAATCGAATCTGAAACATTGGGAGGTGTTACATTTGATGGTACAAGCCAGCTTAAAGTAAGAGGAGATTATATCAGTTTGAAAGGAATTAACTTTCCAACTGGTGACGAGGTTTTTATTGATGAGGGGAATTACAATGAATATCAGTATTGTAAATTTGATAATTCTACAGGTGACATTAGCGGACACGTGATGCGACTAGAAGGAACTCATACAAGTGTACATCATTGTACGTTTAATGGAAAAACAACTTCGGGAAATTATATAAATGTAATTGTAGATGAAAATGTGGGAAGTTTTCACAAGATTTACCGCAATACATTTTCGCGCCCTAACGGATCGGGGAATGGGCGTTCTGCAATGCGAATAGGTCATGGTACAATGGCAACTTACGATGCTTATGTTTTGGTTGAGAGAAATTTGTTTGATGCCTGTGATGGAGAAAGCGAAATTGTTTCGGTTAAAAGTTCGAGTAATTATATTCGAAATAATACTTTTCGCATGTGCCGTGGACATTTGAGTCTTCGACAAGGAGATGGTAGTGTTGTAGAAGGGAATTTCTTTATTGGCGATGGAGCAAAAAAATGCGGAGGAATTGCTGTAAGAGGCGATCGTCATTTTATTTTTAACAACTATTTTTCAGGAATAAGAGATGTTGAAGGTGGGGTAATGAGTTTTGGTGTTGCAGATGATATTGATCCGGATCGTGTTAGTGCTGGCTTACCTGGGCGTAAGTTTGGCTTAACTACCAATATTGTAGTATGTTTTAATACCATAATGAATCATAAAAGCATTTGTGATTATGATTTTTTATATGGATACGGGAGCAGAAACAGGACTCATGTACCAAATAATATTTACATGTATAATAATGTTTCTGATAATTCAAGCTTGTTTGCCAATGGAGTTAGCGATGTTCAAAACTTAGTGATGCAGTCGAATTATTTTTCGGGTAAAAAGAAAAATAATGGAGGTGCTAATGTTATCTCATTTATTATGAGAGAAGTTCAGGTTGCAGGTATTACAATTCCTAAAGCCAACAGTAGCTTTAAAAATCAATCGGTTGCACTGCCATCGAATCCTTCACAGCCTTTATTGGCAGCAGCTAACTTTTCTGGCCGAGATCTTAATGTCAATAAAGATGTTTTTGGTTTGGCAAGAGATGCAGATAAAGATTCAGGTTGTTTTGAACTTGGGGCAGCAGGTAACCGAACAAATGAACCATTATCGGCAAATGATGCAGGTTGTGGATATTAAACCAGTATTAATTTGAAATAAGTTAACTTAAAACAGAGCCTGATCCTTTTAAAATATAGGGGATTGGGCTTTCTTGATTTATATATCAACTTGCAAATTATACCAAATGTAATATTATGAAATGAGCCTTATCTTCGTTTCATTCGAAAGGTTCAATTATTACATCGGTATCCAAATAATCAATATAACTCACTTCATTTTCAGAATGGTATAAGTAAAGCGGCATAAGCCTCAGAGAGACGAGTAGGTAAACTCTAGTATTTTAGGCACGGCATTAATAATTGTTCCGAACAAGAATTCAACCCTTGATTCGCATGAGTAATTTTAAATTACGATGGGTATTATCAGACATTTAAACTGGAGAACATTGATTTAAATAAGTTTAAGTTAATTCAGTTCCTTTTAACAATCGTTTAATATTAGTGGTATGCCTTACAAATATTAACAAGGCACAAGCCAGAAGATAAATAATGGCCTCATTGGGAAAACCCAAAATATAGGCAGAAAGGGGTAGGCATACGGCAATTGAGAGCGAACCAACCGAAACAAACTTCAATATTTTTTTTACAATGAGGTAAACCACAACGGAAATTAATACAGGAAAAGGAGCAATAAGAATACTTGCACCTAAAGTAGTGTTAACACCTTTTCCGCCTTTAAATTTTAGCATGAAGCTGAAGTTGTGGCCAATGATTGTAGCCAGTGCAACAAGGTAAATTAATATGGCAGAAGTAGTGAATAATTCATATTTATTGATAGTCAGAACAAATAATACAGGAAATAGTCCCTTAACCATATCAGTAATTTGGGTATATAAAGCTACTTTGCCTCCTGCAATTCTTTTTACATTGGTTGACCCAATATTTCCACTTCCGAACTTCCTGATGTCTTTTCCGGTTGCGATTTTAGTGTAAATGTATCCAGCCGGAAAAGATCCTGCAATGTATGCTAACAGAATAAGTGCGTAATCCCAAAAGAAAGTCATTCTAAATTTTTTAAGATATTTTTGGCTTGATTAATATGTTCTTCTGCACGAAATTGTGAATTAAAGATGTGAACAATTTTTCCTGATCGGTCAACAACATAGGTAACCCTTCCGGGTAAAAGGCCTAAAAAGCTTGTAGGAACACCGAAAAGCTTTCGAACCTGATTGTCCTTGTCGCAAAGAAGATTGAAATTTAACCTGTGTTTCTCAGCAAATTCCTTATGACTGCTCACCGATTGGCCGCTAATGCCAAATACTTCGGCATTTAAATCATTAAATTCTTCATACTGATCTCGAAAACTACAGGCCTGTTTGGTACAACCAGGAGTATCATCTTTGGGATAGAAGTAAATAACAAGGTTTTGCTTTCCAATATAATCTTGAATACTGATGATTTCACCATCTTGGTTTTGGAGCTGGAAAGCAGGAACCTGATCGCCAACTTTTAATTCTTTAGAATTGTTGTTTGCCATGCTGTAAGTCGAAAATACAATTATGAAGTTTAGAAATAGAGAGATAAAAATAATCAATCTAAAACAATTAGGAACTGATTTTATGAATGACTGTAAAGTTTTCATTGTGCTTGTTTTTTAGGAAACCAAGGAAAGAATGCGTTTGTTTTCTCGATATATTCCTTGTATTGAGGTTTATCTGTAGCCAAGCTTCGTTCCAGCATGGCAACACCGGAAATTTTAATAATTAAATAAGTCATAAACAGTGAGCCTGCAATATACCAATACTGTTGAGCCGCAATCGCAAAAAATGCATAACTCCACCAAACCATTGCATCACCAAAGTAATTCGGATGCCTGGTGTATTTCCAAAATCCTGTTGAAAGTACTTCTTCTTTGCTTTTTCTATGTTTTTTAAATTTGGTCAACTGGTAATCACCACCGGCTTCGAAACTGATTCCGACAATCCAAAGTGCCATAGCCACAAAATCAAAAACATTTAGAGAAGTATTTTCTTCTGCAATATATACACCAAACAAAGGAGAGGCAACCATCAACATTAATACTCCCTGTAAAAGGAAAACCTGGAAATAACTGAACCACCAGTAGCGGTGTTCGCCGTAATCTTTCCTGAATTTTTGATATCTGAAATCTTCGGGTTTGCCTGCATTTCGAATGAATAAATGGATGGTGAGGCGCAATCCCCAAATGGAAACCAAAGCAAATAAAATGATTTGGCGCAGCGACAAACTATCGGTTGTAAAAAACAGGTAAGTTCCGATTACAACAAAACCAAATCCCCAGAAAATATCGACGATACTAGCATTTTTAATGTATACACTGTACATCCATAGTAGTGTTACCAACACTATAATAAGGATGCTTGCATTGAGATATAAAATCATAACTTTTAAGCTAATTGTTCATTGGTAAAACAACTTAGTAATAAAAAATGTTCTATTCCATTTCCTGAATTTTCAATATGATAAGGTTTTGATCATCTCACTCCAAGTGAGATGATCAATAAGGCATTTGTTTTTTACTGATAATCCCACTTGAAGTGGGAATATCAGGGCAAGGGGAGATCTATTCGAATTGGAGAGCTACAGCAACGGCTCCTTCTCCTGCAATCATTCCAATTACCGGTGATATATTAATCACATCAATTGGAGCTTTTCCGGTTAAGAGTTCTAATCTTTCGCCATATTTATTGGCTACAGCTTCATTATTAGCATGCAATATGATATAATTCCAAATTTTTTCTTCCTTTCGAAGTTTCTGAACATGCTTAATCACTTTGTTGATATTGGCTTTCTGACCAATAGCCTGTCCAAATAGTTTAGATTCTCCGAACTCGTTGAGTGATACAATTGGATTAATTCTTAGAAGCATTGCAATTTTTCCCACAGCAGGAGGGACGCGACCTCCTTTAATCATGGCTGTTAAGCTTTTTACACTTACAAATATTTTTGTTTTGCTTAGCCAGGCATCAACCTGATTAATTATGAATTCGACTGATTTTTCTTGCTCAATTGCCTTTGCAATTCTTAAAACCAATAAGCCTAATCCACCCGAAACATTACGAGAGTTGATTACGTGAATTGGAATATTCAATTCTTTTTGCACTCGTTCTGCTGCTTTTTGAGCACTTCGGAAAGTTCCGCTAAATTTTTCTGATAGGTGAATGGATATAATGGCATCGTAATTTTGAGCCATTTGAGTGTAGGTGTTTACAAAACTGTATTCATTAATTTGCGAAGTTTTAGGAAAATGCTCCGATTGCTTTAATAACTCATAAAACTCTTTTGATTGGATGGTGACGCCATCAAGGTATTGGCTATCGCCGAAAGAAAGATGAAGAGGCATTACATTAATCTGATAAGAATCTATTATTTCTTGTGGTAAATCGCAGGTTGAATCAGTTACAATGGCAATATTCCACTTCTTGTTCTTGCTAATTTCACTTTGCCTAATCATATCATCAACCTTAGGCGATGTAATGGTGGCAAAATTTTCCAGCTTATGGAAAAGTTCTGATGGATTATTGGTATGCACATGAATCCTGCAACTATTTTTACCGCCATTAATAACAATAGAATCGCCATGCATTTTTAGAATTTCCTTAATTTCAGATAATGCAACAGAGGAATCTTTTAAGATTGCTTCAGTACAATACCTGTAATTTAAATTTTCCGTATGATCTATGGAAGAATTTGCTACAGGAATCAAATTAGGTGTTTTAATTCTATCAATGATACCATGATTTACAAAATCCATAACACCTTGTATAAATACCACAAAACCTTTTGCGCCGGCATCTACAATATTGTGTTTTTTTAAAACTGCTAGTTGATCAGTGGTTTTTTTAAGCGATGATTCCAACACGTGCATGGAATCATTTAAAACCTGCTTAAATTCTTCCAGTTGTTTTCGTTTTGAATAAAGAAATTCCGACCAATCTTTTATAACGGTAAGCATGGTTCCCTCTACAGGAGTACCAATTGATTCGTATATGTATGGTATGGATGACTGAACACTTTCTACAAACTCTAAAAAACTAATGCTTTTTTTCTCAGAAGTTTCGCAGCTTAAGCCAAAAAGAAACTGAGCCATAATAATTCCCGAATTGCCTCTTGCTCCAACTTGTGCTGCTTCAGCAATCTGATCGACCATGAGTTTGTAAGAAACATTTGGCGAAATGCGATCCATTACCGATCTCATTGTAGAAGCCATATTACTGCCTGTATCCTTATCGGCAACAGGATATACATTAATGCGGTTCAGTTCATTTAAGTTTTTAATGAGTTTATTGGCACCTGCAAGAAATGCGAAGTAGAGGTAACGACCGTCGATATTTTGGTTCGGATTCATAAGAGTATTATTAATGTAGACTTTAAAGTACTTATATTATACCATTTCTGATTACAATTTTCATCCGTTTATATTTTTAGTTTTTTTGCCGGATGGAAACCGCAAGATCAAAATAATCATTATCGTGTGTGTTTAATAATTATTTTAATCATGCTCGTTTCACCTTGAGATTATTCCTTTTTAGAGATTACTTTTCTTGAGAACAATTAATCAGCTTAAAAGTTTAATTCGGATTATGCGTTAGAATTTTGTAATGGGGATTGAATTTCGGGTGCTAAGGTCGATAATAATTTAAAGCTGCTCGACATTACGAAAGTTTTGTGGAGTATTTTCCAGGTTTGACGAATGACTCCGTAATAATTAATCTTTTTGTGATTTAACAATCAGATCTTTTATTGATTTACCATCTATCATCACATCTTTAAGAGTTGTTTTGCCATCTTTAATGTTCACAAGTGCGTACGTTAATATTTTTTGATCGGCTGTTGCTTTTCGGTAAAGATTTTCGGCTGCTTTGGCTTTCGATTCTTCCATATAATAGCGATCAAAAGGATATTGAATCTGAATTTCCAGGTTGCTTTCGCCTTTGGTGGATGTTACCCTTTGAACTATAGCCGAAAGGTAATGGTTGTGATTGTTTGGAACTGTTTTAGAGGCGTACATAACTTGTGCAAATCCATTTTTATCTTCTTCAACAATTACAAACACTTTTTCTCCCTTGTTCCATTTTTCGTAGGTAGATACACCTATGGTATTTTCTTTAAAATTAAGAGCAATGTATTTACCCCTAAACGGATCGGTAGGATCAACAGGAACAGTTTGAAATTTAAATTCTTTGCCATGAGTAAGAATTTGTTCCTGATCGTAGATGCTTTTAACCGGAATAGCCAATTGAATTAAAGCTATTAGTATGAATATTGGGAAAATGAAGTTTTTATACATTTTGCTCTTTCTTTTTTAAAATTTGATAATTGGCTATGAAGAATCCGGATCCTATAGAAAGGAATAATATTCCTCTTGCTACGAAGCTTAAATCGGTATCGAAAAAACGACAGGTGATTAAAGCTGTAATAATGAGTAGGCCTGAGTTCATTAATTTTAAATTTCTTTGTTTGGTTCCCAAAACAATAGTTGTTAAGCCTAGTACAAAAACAAGAAGATTGACCAAAGCAAATGCGAAAGAGGAATGAGAACTTAGAGTGTATATCAGTATTAAAATAAAAAATAAAACCTCATTTACCTTAATTTTATTCTTCGTCCAGTTTTGGTAGGCGAGAAATGTTGCAACAATTGAGAGTAAAATGGTAGCATAAACTTCAGGCGCAAGAATAAGTTCAGAGTTTTGGTAAGCATCTTTTCTGATGTCTTCCCAAACGGCATCGAAACTAAGAATTAATAAAATAACGATACTTCCCAGCCAGCCAATTGTTCTAAATCCGTTATTTATAGGTGGTTGTTTTGTATTGAATTTATTACTGCCAATTAATGTAAATATGCCAAACAAACTCATGTATGCCAAATACATGATTTCTTCGTATTGATCAGAAAAAGCTCCTAAACAAATGGTAAGAGAAAGAGGAATTAACCAACTGTGAAATGGAATTGAATTGCTTTTCGGGCTTTGTTTTTTTTGCTGAAGGTAAAATATTATTGTTGATGTAATAAATAAAATAAACCAATAAGGAGGTGTTTGAGGAGACTCCCAATAACCTATATTCATTGCATAAAACAAACTTCCGGTTAAGAAAAGTAAAGAGCCAATTGACGAATTCATGACAAATGGTATGGGCAGAAATAATATCATCCAAATAAACAGGAACGACCCCATTTCTCCCGGAATATTGTAAACCTGACTAATGAGCGAAATGCAAGAACCAATTGCAAAGAATAGAAAACTTGCACTTGCCTCTTTCCAAGCCTGTGATTCCTTTTTTCTCAGAAGAGTAAAACCACATGCAAATTGTCCTAAAATTAGAGGGAGTAGTGCGAATCCTGTTTTAACTGGCCTATGAAAATTATCCCAATTGTGAGCAATAATCAGAATGATGCCCAATCCAACCAGAATTGCTCCCAAAGTGCCAAATATTGCTAAAAGTCTGTTTTTAGATGATTGTTTGTTTATAGAATAATAATTCATAATGTCATTTGCTGTACTTTCAGAAATAACATTTGCTTCAACAAGCTTAGAAAGTTCTTTCAAAATACTCATAAATAATATGATTGGATTTCATTATAAATCTAATAAAATAATATTATGATTTTGAAAAAAACCGAAAATTGCGGTGTTTTTATGCTGTGCAATTTTCGGTTTAATTTTGTCTGTTTCCTTTATAGAAGAAGAGGGAGAAACAGACTGTTTCCAAAGTGAGTTACTTTGGGAAGGGGTATGTGTTGTTGTCAGTTTTAAAAACGAGGACAAAGCCCAAATCATTTGAGGTGAAATGAGAAGTATTGAGC
>JAOARS010000028.1 GCA_025210415.1 Marinifilum sp.
TTCTGAAATGTTTTTAATTGGATTTTTCTGCTCAAAATGCAACTGTATCCAATGCTTATCTATTTGAAAATACATGATTTAAAAGAAGAGGTTTATTAAAATCCTGACAGAAGTTTTTTTTCAATTTTGCACAGCCTACCCCAATGGATGGTAAAACGTGGCAATTGTATTTAAAACTGACCGTTTATTTAAACTTTTATGAAGTAAAAACAGAAAACCCTGAAATAACATTCAGGGTTTTCTGTTTTTGCAATATCACTTATTATACCAAATAATCAATATAGCTTACTTCATTTTCAAAATGGCATTACAATAATTAATGCCCTACTTGTGATCGAAAAGCTTTGGTCATATCCTGTAATGAAACTCGATTTAGTTCTTCTATGATGATTTCAATCCTTGGGGCTAAAATCATAGCTGGGTTATAGGGTATATTATTTTTAGCACAATATGCTTTTGCTTTCTCTTCTGCCCCTGTTCTTGTTTTTTTATAAATGTCTGAAAATTCCTCCCACGAAATATTTTTCTTATTCTGGAAAGGATTTTTTATTTCCCCTTCTGATTTTCGAATCTTAAGCTGAATGGCGGTGTATTTCAGGTATCCATCATCGGTTTCTACTTTTAACACCACTCCCGGCAGGCCATGAATTTTCCATGGTGCAGCCTTAAAAGGCAATTGGGTGCTAAACCAGGCAGTGTACTTTCTTCCTCTGAATTCCGTTTTTGCTTTTTGGCATTTATAGCCCAGTATGCTATCGGTTTCGGGAAGCATTTGCCATTGAAACAGATTCAATTCTTCTTTAATAATGGTATTTAGTCCTATATTTTCAAGAAAGTACAACTCTCTTGTCTCTTGATTGGTAAATACCATGTCTCTTCTCTTATAATCCTTAAAATCCTCTTCTTCTTTTTGAGATTTTTCTTGACGCGGTTCAGAGTTTACTTGCATACTTCCAATTGCAGATCCCTGTACAGTAGCTCTGAAACCATATGGTTTATACAGTCCCGAACAGAGCCCCTTGCCATTCCGGCTACGCAATTCGTATTTAAAATTAATACCATGCATGGATTGATCAACCATATCGTAAATCACATACAATTCTTTTTCCTGTGCGTGTCCTTTTGTCGTTGCAATGGCAAAGAGGACTAAAAGTGCGAATAAATAATTTTTCATTTTCTAAAAATTTTAATTCATGCGAAGTCGGTAACCTAATGTCCAGCTTGTACTCGAATAGCTTTGTGGCCTTTACTCTTAAAGTCTTTCATTACATCTTGAACCGAAGCCCTATTCATATTTTCAATAATAATTTCAACCCTAGGCTTTACAATCATTAGCGGATGGTAGGGCATGTTATATTTAGCGCAAGAGGCTCGTGCTTTTTTCTCTGCTTCGCCATTTATTTTCTGATAATAAGCTAAAAATTCTTCCCAAGAAATGTTTTTTTTCTTTTCAAAAGGGTTCACTACTTCTCCTTCAGGTTCTCTAACTTCGAGCTGAATAGCCGTGTATTTCAAAAATTGATCCTCGCTTTCTACTCTTAACACAACTCCAGGCAAACCATGTATTTTCCAAGGGGCAGCTTTAAATGGCAAACTGGTTGTAAACCATGCTATGTATTTTCTTCCTCTAAATTCAGCCTTTGCTTTTTGGCATTTATACCCCAATATGCTATCTGTTTCAGTTAGCATTTGCCATTGGAACAAATTCAAATCCTCTTTAATTATTTTATTATACGGACGTTCTTCGTGAAAATACAACTCCCTATTGCTGTAATTTTTATAAGCAACAGGTCTGCTTTTAAGCTTTTTAAAGTCAAGCTCCTTTTCCGTACTTTCTTGTAGAACTCCCATACCGTTTCTTTTAGCATATCCAACTACTGTAGCTCCATCAGAAATACGCTCCTCATAAAATACAGAATAGAGTACATTGTTTTTAAAACAACGTAATTCCCCTTTTTTATTTTCTTGATTAGTTGACTGATCAATTACATCGTATATCACATACAATTCTTTTTCTTGTGCATGCCCTTTTGCCAATGTGATAGAAAAAAGGACTGAAAGTGTCAATAAATATTTTTTCATTTCTTAAAGATTTATTCCATATCTAGTTTAATCAATTAATTCCATTTCAAATAAGAGTGCTCATCAAAACCTAAAGCCAACCGAAAACAGGAAATATCTTTCCTGTAAAGTTTTATTGCTGATGGTTCTGGCATAATCGGTATTCGAGATAAAATCCATATTTTTCTGATTCAACAGGTTTCTACCTTCAATTTTAAAACTCATGTTTTTGCTTTTGTTAAAAAATTGTATGGTCGCATCAAAATTTTGCACATAGTTGTCTTTCTTTCTTAAAGATGGAATGTTGTAGGAATAATCGGCACGAACAATAAAACTTTCGCCAGGTTTGTAAATCATCATAGCTCCTGCTTTCAAACTTTCATTCTTTATGGATTCTCTACCTACCGATGAGTAAATACTTTTATTGTATGCCAGGCTGTTTCCGAAAATAAAATGACCTATAAAATTGGTTTCCAAACCATAATTGTAGCTCCATGACTTGCTTTGGTTTTTTCTTAGTTCTGAGCCATTTACACTATTGTAGTACTGGTTTTTATCGTAGTTTGATCTCAGTTTAAGATTTGAATTCAGAAAATTAATAAAGGATCTGAAATGAGCACTATAATTGTACGAATTGCTGCCTTTATTGCTTAAAAAATAAGTGGTATAGGTAACATCCTGCGATATATTTAGAGCCGATTGCATGGCCTTGTCCTTATCATTGTATGAAAATCTGATACCCATCTCAAAATCTTTTATCATATTCCTGTACGCGTATGAAAGGTATACACCTCGTGAAGTAATGGCATCAAAACTCAACTGGTTATTTTGTAGTGATCGGTTCGAAATCATCACAAAATCAGTAAACAGATTTTTTTCTTCTGGTTGTGACTGTTTTCGAAACAAAGATGCTCTGAAATCATGTCTAGCACTTACATTATAAAATACATTCAAACCTGTATTTAATAGCAATTTTTCTCCTTTTAATTTACCTGATCCTTTTTGTAGGTGCTCGTAGTTATACAATCTAGTTTCAATATTAGGCTCAATATTCAACCTATTGTAGTTGAATTGGTAAGCAGCTTTAATGGTAGGCATGTAAATTTTATAATCTACAGTATTGATATAAGTTTCTTTTGTACTGTTCTGACTTAGGGTAGAGCTTAAGTTTTTGTTGTGATAATTTACGCCCAATTGTACATTAAATTTAGAATATGGGCCCAAAATTCGATTGTAGTAAGCTTTTAATTTTGCACTTTCCTTTTTCGAGTTAATATCCTGAAAATTGTCTATTCCCTTTTCCAATTGGTTGTTATCGAAATTAATACCCGGCATCACATAAAGTCTTTCGGGTGTTTCGTGAAATGCAAAATCGGCTTGTAATTGTATTGAATTTCTAGAGTTTATTCTTCTTGAAAGTCTAGTTGAATTGTACAGGTAAAACTCTTTTGAACGACTGTTTAACTCCTGATTTTCCCCATTGGTAATACCGGTTTGTGCGCTGGTATTTCTCAATCGAGAAAACTGGATTGTGTTCTCAACAGAATTTTTGCCAAAATATTTTTCCAAATACACATCAGCATTAAAATACCTTGGTTTATATTTTCGTTTGTCTTCCTGCTCAATTACAATTGGATTATCGGGATTTGTTGAAATGATACTTTGGAATTTCTGATCTTGTTGCGAACGGTCGCTCATAAAATTAAGGTTCGCCCTTACTTTTAAGGTTTTGGTGATATGTGGAACCAAGTTTAAACTACCAAAAAAAGCATTGTTTTTATTACTTTGTTGAGATTTAAACAATGATGATATCGAAGAACTCTCTAAAAAAGGATCACACTTGGTTTCATTAGTTTCTTCTCCTGCTCCCAACATAAATAGATGACTCATTGGATTAAAATGCTGCTTACCTACATTTTTTCCCAAATTATTATAATTAAACAGGTTAAAAGCTTTTAATTTTTTAGCAATTACAATTCCAGTATGATTTGCATAGTATCTCTCTTTGTGTCCATAGCCCAATTCCATATTATTCGCCAGGGAAACTCCTTTCTTAAATCGCAAACGAACGGCCACTTTATCGCTTATTGTAACTCCTTGCAGCAAGGGGTTTTTTGTGTAATTTTCAATTGCTTCGATCCCTTTAATATCTTCGGCTTTTATATTTTTGGTACCAATGGTATAAGCTCCGCCAAATAAGTCATCATCTTCAAGCAAAACTGTTGAAACCTCTTTATCTTTAAATTTTAACTTTCCATCACCCTTTACTATCATTCCCGGTAGTTTCTTTATGATATCTTCCACCACCTGTTCCGATCCATTTACAATATTCTGAAGGTTAAAAACTGTGGTATCCTTATTGATTCTCACTTTTGGTTTGGCCTTTACTTCAACCTCTTTCAGGGTTTCCATTTTTTCATCCATTACAAAAGAGAACTCGTACACTTGTTTTTCAGGGTCGACAACCAATTCCTGCACTTTCTTTTTAAAACCCATTGAGGATACTTTTACCAACATTTTTCCTACTGTGGGAGCATATTCCAAATTGAAGTGTCCCTTACTATCGGTCATGGAAAATTGTAGTATGTGTTCGTTCTCGTCGGATGTGGTAATCAGTACATCGGCATGGGGCAATACATTACTTTTAAGATCTTTAACCTGGCCGAAAATGATTATTTTTTGCTGTGCAATCAGGTTAATATTTAAGAGTAAACTTGTTAATAGTATTGTAAAATATTTCATGCTTTCTGAATAAAATAACCTTCAACAATTTGGAGATGATTCCAAGTTAATTAATACTTCAGGATCGCTACGGTTCCCTGCAAGGGAAAGGGGTGCAGCAATAATAGTTCATTTTTCAACTCTTAATTCGCATATATAATAAATTTGTAGTCTTTTATTGTATAGAACTTTAATTCCATCTATTATTTCCAAGTATTTTATTAATCTATAGAATGTTCTTTTCTTAATTCCTAATCGGTTAGTGAAATAATCGATGTCGCCAGTTTCTCCTCTTAAGAACATTTCTCTTAGCCTGCAGTAATTATCAAGACATTTAATTTCATTCATGGCTGCATAGTAGTTTTTGGATTAAACAAAATTGTCTAGATTATTTATCTGCAAAAATCAATTTGTAGATTATCATTTCCGTAGTAAACACGAAAGGTTTATTGGGTATTCTTGATATTTTAGATTAAATATCAAAATAATCTAAAACCAATCATTTTCACTATGTAAGCACCAAACAATTAATCTACTATATATAACAAGACACTTAATTTTAATAAATGGGTGAAAAAATATAAAATTTTATACTAAGTTTTATGAAGTAAACATTATAGTCACGAAAAAAGCCACAAAGTTGCTGTAAAGTCTATCAGTACTTTTAAGATCAATTGCTGATCTATTTTTCCAATGCCTTTAGGAGTTGACATTTCTCTTTCCTTAGCCGCCAAAATTTCGGTATAAAAAGAGAATTAAAACAACATATTGTCCTAAATGGTTTGAGCGATATCTATGCATTAGTGATTTATATCATTAAAAAAACCACTCCCTAAACTGTTGATTTTATTAAGGTTAATACATTTTCTGCAAATTAGAAATAACTGATTTATCAATTTCTTAGCAAGATTATTATCTTTAGCTCTTGCATCAATCAAGTAAATCAATGATTCAAAATAAGTTAGTTAACTCCATTCAGGAAACAATTCAAAAAAACTGGGAGCACCCGGCATTTACAAACTACCAAAAAGACACGATCACATTTCAGGAAGTAGCCCAACGAATTCAATGGATGCACTTTCTGTTTAAAGAATTGGGAATTAAAAAAGGAGATAAAGTTGCAGTTATTGGCCGCAATCTTAACAACTGGGCTGTTACTTATTTGGGTACCATAACATATGGTGCAGTTATCGTTCCTATTTTACCTGATTTTAATTCAAGCGACATTCATCATATTGTTACTCATTCGGAATCGAAATTGCTTTTTGCTACCGAGAATATTTTTAATAAGATTGACGATAGCAAAATGAAAATGCTTAAAGGGATTATTTCTCTTGGAGAGTTTGAAACACTTTGCTCAAGTTGCGATAAACTTGATAAAGCGGTAGAAAAAGCAAATCAAAAAATAAAAGATAGCGAGCTTAGCAAGAATAATTTACACTTTGCCGATCCTAAAGAAGATGATATTGCAGTTCTTTCTTATACTTCGGGCACTTCGGGATTCTCGAAAGGGGTAATGTTATCTTACAAGAGTTTGTTCTCGAATGTAAGAATTGGATTCGATTATATCGATCTGAATCCACAAGATAAAGTTGTTTCTTTTCTTCCGTTGGCACATGTTTTTGGCTGTTTGTTCGAGTTCTTAACCGAATTCTGTTGTGGTTGCCATGTGGTATTTTTATCGCGTGTTCCTACTCCTCAGTTAATTACCAAAGCTTTTCAGGATGTAAAACCAAAGCTGATTTGTTTGGTTCCGCTAATAATGGAAAAAATCTATAAGAAAAGAATTCTTCCGGTTTTGGAAAGTCGAAGGGTAAAACTGATGCTCAAAATTCCTTTGCTGGAGAAGAAAGTCTATAAAAAAATCAGAACCTCGTTGATTGAAACCTTTGGTGGTAACTTTATAGAAGTAATTATTGGTGGAGCGGCTCTAAATAAAGAGGTTGAAGATTTTTTGAAGAAAATAGATTTTCCTTTTACCGTTGGTTATGGAATGACAGAGTGCGGTCCCTTAATTAGTTACAGTCCAACACAAAAGTTTCGTTCGCATTCGTGTGGTAAAGTGGTTGATCGCATGCAGGTAAGAATCGATTCTGATGATCCTTATCGTGTAGTAGGTGAGATTCAGGTTAGAGGTGAAAATGTAATGAAGGGATATTACAAGAATACTGAAGCTACTGAGGAAGCCATGACCAAAGATGGTTGGTTACGTACCGGCGACCTGGGAGTGGTTGATGCTGATGATACGATTTACATTCGAGGCAGAAGTAAAAACATGTTACTTGGTCCATCGGGCCAAAACATTTATCCTGAAGAAATTGAGGCGGCTTTGAATAATATGCCATTTGTTCAGGAATCTATTATTACCGACGATAAAGATCACAAGTTAATTGCTTTAATTTATCCGGATTACGAGGCTTGCGATGCCGAAGGATTAAATAAAGATGAAATTCAGCAGGCTCTGGACAAAGACATGCAGATTATTAACAAATCGTTGCCTGCTTATATGAAGATTTCGAGAATTATTCTGTTTCCTGAAGAATTTAAGAAAACTCCTAAACGAAATATTAAACGATACTTGTATACCAATTTGTATCGCTAAATATTTTCAATGAATTGTTAAATGATATTATCCAAAATTGTGATTAAACTTCGTCATTATAACAATTCGATCAAGAAAGCTTCCAGAGTGAATTTCCTCGATACGGCTTATATCACTTTACCTACTATACCAATTGTATAATGAAATGAGTCTTTTGCCGTTTATAGTCATTGGTCATTAAGTTCTGTTTTCAATATCGGCAAGCAGATTTTTCTAAAGAAAAGAGCTAATAACTAACAGCCGGAGGCTATCATTCGCGCCCCTGAAATTGTTTCTGGTTTTTTAATGGAACACGAATTAGGCTAACCAAACGGACTCCACGGATTTTTTAAAATCTGTATTTATTCGCTATATCCGTAATATCTGTGTCCTGGCTTAAGTATACCGATTCTGGTTTAAAAACGCTCCATTAAAATTGGCTGCATTTTCTTTTTCACCTAAATCAAAAAACTTTCATTCTTCTTTTGGATAAATTAGCAAACAAAATGGTATTATATCTGTTGACAGGTAGAAGTTTGAAAAATTATTAATGACGGGTTTCGGCTTATTTCTTTTTTCTTGCCAAATTATAATATTTTTTCGCATTGCTTTTATCACCAACTTTATCGTACAAAACGGATAAGATTTCGTATGCTTTATGACGATTTTTGACATTTGCAGCAAAAATACTCATGGCTTTTATTGCTTTCTTATAATTGCCTAATTTCATATGGCTTAAGCCTATAATATAGTATCCACTCCAGTGTGATTTCTTGTTTTTAATAATTTTAGCCATGCATTTTATTGCATTCGCATACTCTTTATTGTTAAAGTATATTTTTCCAAGTGTATTTAATCCTTCAAGAAATTCCGGACAGATAGAAAGAGCAGATTTTGAACATTTTATTGCACTGCTTAAATTATTAATATTCGAAAAACACTTTGCTGCATAATCGTATACCTCTTCGTTGTGTTTATTCAATTCCAAATATTGCTTGAAGTAGTTTAATGCATCGTGGTATCTTTTTTCTTTCATCGAAATGTAACCCAGGTAATCCAAATCTGTTTTTCTCTCTAAAACAACCGAAATTGGTTTGTCATCAACATCAATTGTTGAAAGGGTGCCATAAGGCGGAAAAAATCCTTTTTTAAGCTGACTTGATGCGATATAGGCATTTTGAAAAATAGCAAAATCCCATTTTTTTGAAGATTTTTCGTAATACCGGGTATAAATTACTTTAACATTTTTATGCTTTCTGAAATAATATCGCATTATATAAACATGATCCGATGCAATAACAATTTCGCCTTTTTTTTCTTTAAATTTTCTCGATTCTTTTAATTGATCTGATGCCTCTTTTAAACTTTGATAATAGTAATCCATCTCGTAGTTTCCATAAGCACCATCTGTTCCGCCAACCAATTTATTATAATAAGGTAGCAAATGCGGATAATTCCTGATTTCCCAACTTAAAGGCAAAATACTTCCTGCCAATATCAAAACCATCACAATTTGCTTTGAGTAAAGTTTGCCATAGTTATAAATACTGGAAAATCCCCAAACAGAAATGATGATTAAAGAAGGATATATAAAGATTAAATGTCTCCATCCGCCATAAAGATTAGATTGCCTTAAAGCGATATAAACCAAGGGGAAAATACAGGTAAAAAGTAAAAATACTTTCTCAACGGTGTATTTTTTGTAAGCAAGTACAGATGCTCCAAATCCTAATATAATAAGCATTGGTATGCTTATTAATATGTATTTGCTGGCATAATACCAAGGCAAGTTATTGGAAAATAAATTATTTCCTTCGAACAATTGCCTGATTGCAACCTTGTAATGTGTCATTACCCTTAATGCTTCAACCGGATTTTTTAACGGATCTTGTAAAGCCCAGGGCCATAAAATTAAACTTAGAAAATAAGAAATGATTAACACCGGAACAATTCCCATCATAAAACGAAAGAAAACACGAGAATTTGCTTTCGGTAAAAAGAATAAAAAACCTTTGCTTTTTACAATGTACAAATAACTGTACACTAAAAAGTTGGCATACAACAATATGCCTCCAACCCTTACACTAATGGCCGCTGCAACTGATAAGAGCAATCCCAGTAGAATCCAACCATTGTACTTCGGATAAAAATCGAAGGTACGAATAGAGAAATAAATCCCGCTTATATAGGCTGCTGCAAATGGTATGTCTTTTGGATTAAACATTGTATGAGCAATAAACCTGGGAGAAATAAGGAAAAACAGAATTGTAAGCAATGCAGCTCTGTAACTCAATAAACGAACTACAATTAAGCAAGAAAATAAAATAACCAATACTCCGGTTAAAGAATTAAGAACATGACGAAATTCGTAGTAATTTTCGATGTTGAACCAACGGATTAAAAATGCAGTAATATTATCGAAAGATTGCCCGTAAAAATGCAAATATGTTTTGGGTTGGTTTAAAGCACTTTTATCACCATTTAAAAAATAATCGACAACATAATTTGCATGCTTGAAGTGAACATGTTCATCTCCGGAAATTCCAAAATCAAAACTGAAAATGGGAAATATAAAGAATAAGGATAAAATTACAATTGAAACTGAAAAACGATAAAAATGACTATTTTTATCTGCTATTAAATCTCGCCAGGGAGTATCTCTTTTAATGCATAATTCTTTAAAAGAATCAATAACATTTAATTTGAAAATACGCTTTAATTCTATTAGTAAATTTGGGAACATAAATTACATTTTAAAATACATTTTTAACATTAACGCTTTAGTATGGAAATTATTATAATAATGCCCGTTTTTAATGATTGGGAATCAGCAAATATATTATTAGAAAAAATACAGGAGCAAAATATAAATCATAACATCTCTATACTCATCGTTAATGATTGTTCAAATAAGCCTATTAATATCAAAAAATGCAAATATCCTGTAAATATTATTTCGCTTAATAGAAATATGGGACACCAAAGGTCGATAGCGGTAGGTTTGTGTTATTGCAATGAACACTTTAAAAATATGGATGCTATTATAATAATGGATAGCGATGGAGAGGATGCTCCTGAATACATTCCACAAATGGTTAATTCTATTGAAGACAATAATTGTATTTATTTTGCAAAGCGAGTAAAAAGAAGTGAAGGATATGTATTTCGATTGTTTTATAAGATATACAAATTGGTATTCTATATGTTAATTGGAAGGCAAATTAACTTTGGAAACTATTCAATTTTACCATCAAAATATCTAAATAAAATTGTTAATATTCCAGAAATCTGGAATCATTATTCTTCAGCCATTTTAAAATCACATCTGGAATATAATACCATAAATACAATTCGGGGAAAAAGGTATTTTGGTAAATCTAAAATGAATCTTTCATCTCTCATTATTCATGGATTCTCTTCTTTATCGGTTTATTCCGAATTGATTTTAACCCGATTAACCATTTTCTCTTCTTCCATTATTTTAGTCAACTTTTTACTAATTATTATCATTCTTTATTTGAAACTCATAGCAGGTATAACAAGTCCTGGTTGGGCAACAAGTGCAATTCTAAATTTAATTATTATATCAATCGTGCTTTTTGTGTTTTCTTTCCTTATTGGTTTGGTTATTCTAAATCAACGAAACCTTGGAGTATTAAACAATTCGAGTACAATTTATAAAAACTTTATCGAAACAACTGATAAGCAAGAAGTTATTTAACACAAGCTCAAGAACAACTTGTTACAAAATCACATCCCAATGATGTTAATAAAGTATTATTACGTTAAATTAATGTTATTTAAACAGTCCGCGTTGTAATTTTGTACGATGATTCAGTTTTAATACAAAATCGATTACAGGCATGGCTAAAAATTGCGATCCGTAATTTGTATTTAGGTAATACAA
>JAOARS010000349.1 GCA_025210415.1 Marinifilum sp.
ACTGTAAAGTACTTCGCGAAATTCATCTATCTGATCGTCGTTGTAGTCGTTTTCTTCGAAGTTTTTGTAGGCGTCTAATTCTTCGTCTTCGTAATAAATGATTTCCTCAGACATTTTATTGAGCAAATCGGTTTCGCAAATTTCATGTGCGCCACAACACTCTTCCATTGGCTCGGCAGCCTCCGGTTCTTCTTCAATCTCTCCTTTACGCGCTCTTAACTTTTGTCCTATCCAAGTAGAAAGAAAAACTATTGCGGCAATCACCACAAGTGATATCAATAAAACTTCCATGTGTGCAAAACTAAAAATTAAGATCTTTTAAATCAAGATATCTAGATATACTTTTCAACACAAGCTTTTCATTTCTCTTTTCCATATACAACAAAACCATAAATTACAAGATTATATCCAGTAATTCATGGTTTTTATTTTTTGCTTTCCAGTCTATTTCTTTCCTGTTGCCTTCTCGTATTGCTTTTTGTAAAGGTTTCTTTGGTTTGTTAGAAACTCTACTTCTTCCTCCAGCCTCTTTTTCTCTTTTCTAATCCATCCTAGTTTACCATCTTTTTCTTTGATTTGTTCCATTAAGGCAGCTATTTCTTGCTCTTTACGTGCAACTGCTTCATTGGATTTTTGTTTTTCTGTTTCCAGTTTCTTTTTGTCCCATTCAGCCTCAACACCAGCTGCTTTTAAGTCTTGCGCTAGCTTGGTAGAGTCAGATTTTAAAGTTTTGATCTGTTTTTTCAATTCAGCTATTGCCCCTTCGTTATTGCTGTTCTGATTGATTAAATTGTTGTATTTGGCCAGTGTTTCCTGCAATCTGGATTTTAGAGCGGTTGTATCAGATGCCAATCCCATTAACTCCGTACTTAACTCATCAATTTCAGTATTCTTTTTTGCATTGCTTTCTGCCATGCTGTTTTTCATCTCGTTAAACTCGGCTAAGGTTTTATCCAATTTTGAGTTTAACTGATTGATTTGTTTTTTCTTTTTTGAATTCTCCTTATCTAAGGCAGTTACTTTTGCATCGCTTCTACGCTTTGCATATTCCAGCTCTTCATACTTTTTTTTTGAAACCACACATGAAGTCAGCATCAAAGATGCCATAGACAGAGCAAGTAATTTATTTCTCATAGGATGTATTGTTTTATTTCAACAGTTATTTTCTATAGTTATAACAGAAATACAAGCGAAGATATTTTTTATTCAACAAAAAATAAATTTTTCTGACTAAAATTAACATTTTTTAAAGGGATTCTCTCCTAATTCTCTTTTCTCGCTCTTATATTAAGATATCTTTGTATGAATACTATTTTTTTAACCTGAGTTCGATTAAAAATATCTATCACAGAAAATCAGATTTATTTAAGATTTGCTTTAAAAAATCTGAAAGAATATCGGGATATTTTGAAGAGCTTTTAAAATGAAGATTGGATTAAGATGATTTTTTCAAAGAATTTGCCTGCTTTTGGCATAGATTTCCTCAAATCTCCTCGAAATATCCCGATATTCCTTCGGAAATTTGAGAAATTTTCTACTCAAAATCAGTGCAAACTGTGACAATATTTTTAATCGAAATCAGGTTATAACATTGAAATAAAAACAATCCTACATATCATGCAAAGATTTAATTTATTACTTGTAATGCTTTTTGCATTCTCTCTTATAGGTTTTTCGCAAGAAAATGACATAAAAGATGAAAATTCCGGTATCATCAGAATTGTTGGAAAGCTAGTTAACAAGCAAAATAACGAAGCAATTCCTTTTGCTAATGTCGGTGTTATTGGGTCGTATATTGGAGCTGCATCGAATTTGGATGGAATTTTTGAGTTTAAAATTCCGGGCAAATACAGTGAAAGAATGATTCAGGCGTCAGCTGTTGGTTTTTCTACCTTTACGGCAAAAGTTGCCGATTGTGTTTCTAAGGATACTCTTAAGATTGTATTAACTCCTAAGAATTACAATATTGGAGAAGTTGAGGTAATGGCCGAATCGTTGGTTTTGCAAAAAAGAATAAAAACAGCTCTCGAACGAATTCCGGAAAATTACTTGCAAACGCCATTCAATTACGATGTTTATTATCGATCGGAAAAATTTGAAAATGAAAAGCTGAACCGATTGCGTGAAGCTGCTGTTAGAATTTACGATGACAAAGGTTATCAGCGTGCTGATGCTTACCAGGTTTTTAAAGAACGTGCTTATAAGTTTTTACAGGTAAGAAAAAACTTCGAGCCAACATCTCTTGCCGATGGATCGACCTTTTTAGATGAGTTGCTTGAAATGGATATTGTTAGAAGTCGTGGCAATGTTTTAAATGGAAATCATATCAGTTTTTACGATTTAAAATTGGATCAGATTACCGAATATGAAAATGATTCCATTTGGGTGATTAGTTACAAAAGCAAACGCCCGATGCTAAGCAATACGGGCGATTATTATGCAAAAAGTTATTCGGGTAAATTGTATATCAAAACCAAAGATTACGCTGTAATTAAAAATGAAACTCATGTTGTTGCTACCAATTATTCGCCTCAGGGAAGAAGTTTCTATGTAAACGAAAATCGTCAGGATTGGAAGCCTTTAAAAATTGAATATGATTTTAGTGTTACCTACAAGCAGCATTCGGGCAGGTATTATTTGAGCTATATAAATTACAAGCGTCATCATGAACTAAAAGAGAAAGAAACTGGCATTCCTAAATCACTCGATATCAATACCGAAATGTTAATTACCAAGATTAATACTGAAAATCCGGAAGTAATTGAAAAAAGGGCATACTATGAGAATATGCCTTACGACAAAAAATTTTGGGAATCGTATAATATTATTTTCGATGGAGAATAAAGAAAGAGGCGAAAGCTTCTTTTTTTGTTTTAGACGCAGATTATTATGATATTTATAATTATCACATTCCTAAACTACTAAATCTTATAAAACCCTAATAAACAGCTACCAACAAACACTTATAATCTGCAACATTATCAGGAATAAGCTTAAATTTAATTAGATTCTAACAATCGTATAAACCATTTGATCCATGAACTTTCCATTCTTATTATATTGTTGATTTTTGAATGGATTCCAACTCAATCACCACGATTAATACCGATTAATTGTACTTCACCAAAATAAATCCAGAGCAAGCTGTTCAATTGTTGAATTCTAAATACCGATTGGCATTATATCAGTATGAAAATTTAAATTAAAAATGGTAACACATTGTTTTCCAATACACTTACATTCCCACTCCAAGTAGGATTATCAGTAAACTAAGAATTGCAGTTTTACATTATTGATAATTTCACTTCAAGTGAGAATATCAAAATTTACTTTCCCGAAATAAATGGGAATCAATTGAAGCAAATCTTATCGGCATGATACCAAATGCTAACGTTATAATTAAAATGGTATAATTTAATTGTTTGTTTTTTCAAGCTTACAACAAAAAACCGCCTTAAAACTAAGACGGTTTGCAAATTATTCAGAGTCAATTTTTATTCTTCAGCACTTTCAACTTCTTCTTCTTTGTCAAGATCTTCAAGAAGATTATTCTCTTGCAGCAAGTTATACCACTGAAATACTTTCTTCATATCTGACACATAAACGCGATCTTCGTCGTAGTTAGGCAAAACTTCTGCCATATACCCTTTTAGCTCGTTTCCTGAAGCCTTATGGCTGATTGCCTTCCCTCCGTTTTCTTTCTCTTTAATGTTTTTGAAAACGTCAGCCAATGGCACATCTCCTTCATCGGTAAAAATTGCGATATCTTCCAATGCACTAATTTTTGAAGTTGCATAAGCCGGCATGCGTTTTTTGTCAACCAACGATTCAACAATTAAAGCATTTTTTGCATTTGATATCATTTTAAAAAGGCCCGAATGCCCTGATATAGCTAATATTCCTTTCAACATATTTTCAAATTTTAATTTTGGAAGCACAAATTTATAATTCCATTGTATTTTATAAAACTATTTGGTAAAAAATAGTTCAAAAGCTATCAAATTAAGCTAGTCCACGCTCCTTTTTAATCTTTTCGAAGGCTTCGTTCACTTTCTGAAACTTTTCTTTTGCAGCTTCCTGAACATCTTCTCCAAGATAACTTACCTTATCGGGATGATATTTTACGGCCATTTTTTTATAGGCTTTTTTAATCTCATCATCAGTAGCATCCTTGGTTAATCCAAGAATTTTATAACTCGAATCGGTATCCTGAACAAACATCGATTTAATCGAAGAATAATCGTTCCCTTGAATTCCTAAATAATAGGATATTTTATCGATAATCGTTTGTTCTGCATTTGAAATGACTCCATCTGCTTTTGCAATTCCAAACAAGAAATGCATCAGTTGCAATCTTGAAGAATAATCCAAATTTGCTTGAACCTGTCTGCAAACCTCTTCAACAGGAATATTTTGCTTTAAAATATCCTTAAGCATTCCTATTGCTTCTGTTGCACGTCCAACTCCAAAACTCTTAACCAAGTTAGCCTTCACGTAATCCAATTCCGAACGCAAAACCTTTCCGTCGGCTTTCATCACACCAGCAACAAGCACCAATAAACTCACCACAAAGTCCCCTTGACGAGTTCTTCCTGCTACTTTCCCTCCCTCAATTTCAATTGTATCAAAAGCAGAACCTACAAGATATCCTAAGATACCACCAAGTGGCCCAAGAAAAGCCCAACCTAATCCTCCGGCTATCCATTTTCCGTATTTACCCATATTTGGCAATCAATTTTAATAATTTAATATCTGATAGAAATTTCCAGAAAGCTTTAAAGATAGTATAATTAAAGATTTTTAGCAGATTAATCGCAAAACCTTAACAAAGTTTAACACCGTATAATGGCCGAATCGGTTATTTCGATAATGATAGAATTTTATGATGTATTTCGATAATCTGAGGCAGGATTAGTTCTGAATTATTATAAATCACATAATCCGACTTTTCTATCTTCACTCTCTCGTCAAGCTGATTTTTTATTCTTTCTTTAACCAAACCGGTATTAACGCCATCCCGGTCTTTCACTCGCTGAATTCTCAACTTTTCATCAGCTGTAACTGAAATAATTTTATCAAAAATTTGATACAATCCTGTATCAAATAGTATTGCCGATTCCTGAATTACATATTGTGAATGTTGTTTTTCACTCCATGTTTGAAAATCATTCCTGACAACAGGATGAACAATAGCATTTACATCTTTTAATGCTTTTGGATTATTAAAAATAATATCGGAAAGATATTTTCGATTTAGAGATAAATCTTTATTGTAAACACCCGAGCCGAATTTTTCGATCAACTGAATTCTGATCTCACTACTTTCTACCATTAATCGCTTGGCTTCGATATCGGAAACATACACAGAAATTCCCAATAATTTAAACACCTGTGCAACAATAGATTTTCCAGTACCAATTCCGCCAGTTAAACCAATTTTTAGCATGCTAATTCGTTATTGAACCGATTTTCGTTTCTCAATCAGGAAAGTAACTGTTTGAGGGTAATATCTAATATTGGAAACAAAATCAGGGCTACGTTTTAGTTCTACTTTTAACTTGTTTCCATCTCCACTTGCAGCTTCCAAATAATCAACTCTTAGGTCGAAATGATCCTCGGTAATGTTTTCATATTTGTCCATTCCCACAAAGTATGATAGCTTTACATCTCCGGGGAATAAACGCAACAATACTGAATCCGGAAGATTATCTATTTTTATGGGAATGTTCTTCCTTGCTTCGGTAAATCGCTCAACAGGAATATTTACCTTAATTTTTTTAGGCGAAAAAGTAATTCCTTTAATCCTGATAAAATCAATCTCTTTCTCTGTTGTTTCATCCAAACGGGACAATTCCAACAATTCTGTTTTCGCTATAGAAACTGAATCAAGTAAAGATTGTGGTCCTTTTACCAAAACACTATCGAATTCAGGAACAATTGAACCACTTTGCATAAACTGTTGTTCATATGCAAGTTTAAGATCCAATTCAATTGGTACTTTTTTTTCCAGAATAGGTGAAAATTGAAAATTAATGGTATCCGGGCTAACTGCCTCCAAACGAATACCTGTAGATAATTCTTTCTGTATTCGGGCTTCAATATTTGATGTAAGTAAATTATAACTATTCAGAGCACTTCCGGTTATTCTGTTATTAGTATATGCATTTACATCAAACGAATTCGATAAAAAAGCTGTACTTAGTTTATAGCGTAGCAAATCAAAACCATAGGCTTTTACTCTCAAATTCAATTTTTTAGGAAGTTCATTGGTGAGCACCTTATCTTCGGGAAAATTCATGTAATATACAGGGTAATTAATACTTGTTGTATACTCTTTACTCAATGCATTTAAAAACCAGAAAATTGTTGATAATCCAACAAAGAATAAATAAACCAAAAGTTTTTTATTCGATGTTATTTTCTCTTTGTTAAAATATCCTTTTAGTTTTTGAAGATCGAGATTATTCAAGGCGCTTAAAGTTTAGAAAAGCTGTACCTACCGGGTACAGCCTGAAAAATTATTTTTGAGCAACATCACCCATGTCTTTCACAACCGCAGCTTTATCAACTTTTAAACGGTTTTGTCCTTCAACTTCCATGATAATTGCACGCTCCTGAATTTCCAAAACTTTACCGTAAATACCACCAGTAGTTACAATTTTATCACCTTTTTTTAATTCTTCGCGGAATTTTCTTAATTCTTTCTGCTTTTTCATCTGGGGGCGAATCATGAAGAAATAGAATACTACGATAATTAAAATTAAAGGTATAAAAGAAGTCAAACCTCCTTGACCTTCTGCAGGCTGAGTCATCAATAAGATGTTTAGCATATTCATTTCAAACTTAATTTAATGGTCTTTCGACCGATTTATTATAAAATTACAGGTTATTACTATTCCACATTAGCCGAAATAATCAGCTTATTCTCTTTTTGCAATGTATTGCTAAAAATTGTAATTGTTTTGTATTGCTTACCATATCGTCCTTTTGAATTAAACTCTACCGTAATTTTCGATTCTTCGCCAATCTTAATTGGTTTCTTCTTCCACTTAAAATCGGCACAACCACAACCGCTTTCAATATTTTTAATGATAAGGTTACTTTCTCCAACATTTTTAAAATAGAAATCACAAACTCCTATTTCACCTTCAGAAATCTTCCCAAATTTATGTATTTCTTTAGTAAACTCAAACTTAGGATATTTACCTGTTTTTGCCGATTCGAAATGCTCTGCACCTGTGTTCTTGTTTTCTTTCGAAGAATTTCCAGTGCATCCCAAAAGCAAGAGTAAAAATGTTAATACTAGCAAAATAAGGCTATTTCTGTATTTAAATTTTATTGAACTCATACATTATTTTTCGGATTTCGAAAGTACAAAATTTTCAATGAATCTATTCATGTTGGCACATATAAAAGAAAAATGCGCTAAATTCAAAGTTAAGCGCATTTTAAGTATCAGTTAAAAGTTAAGCCTAAACTTCTCCTACAAGCCCTCTTCCTACTTTCTTAACTTTTCCGTTTTCTTTTAATTCTTTCACCAACTTATCCAGTATTCCATTTATAAAGTTGCTCGAATTCGATGTACTGTAATATTTTGCAATCTCAAGATATTCATTAAAACTAACCTTTACCGGAACATTAGGAAATTCTTTTAATTCCGTAAGTGCCAATTCCATAATTAAAATATCCATGAAAGCAATACGCTCCAAATCCCAATTTTTAGTGTTTTTCTGAATCATCTCAACATGTTCGGTATGATTCACCACAGCTTTACGAAATAAAGTTTTCACGTAGTCTTCATCCTCATCATCTTTAAACAAAGACATGATTGAGGTATACTGATCATCATTCTCCTTTAATCCTTTAATGGTTTTAATAACCATGCTAATAATGAATTCAACTTCATCATTCCAATAAATACTTTTTTCTTCCATTAAAGAATAAAAGTCTTCATCAGCTGCAACAAGAGTTAAGAAAAATTTCTCTACAAACTTTTTATCATCCTGATATGAATTCTTCTCAGCATTCATATAGTTAATATACAAATCAGACTGAACCAATTTATCAAATAACAATCTGATATAATCTTCCTGATCTGTCCAATTAATTGTATTTGATTCGGCATAACTTTTTAGCTGAATATTTTCAGCCAATTGTCTGATTATCTTATTGTCAATAAATCTGGTATTGGGATTAAGATCTTCGTGAGTGGGGATAATTTTGGCTTTTGCAGTTTCAATCTTTCTTTCTGAAACAAAGGCCAGCTCTACAATCAGCAGAAGCAAATAATGGTATAAATCGTAAGCTTTTCCAATACTGAAAAACAATTCTTTCTCAGCCTTTGCAATGGTGCGATCCTGATTTTTATAGTACGCATACAGCAATTGCAACACTTTCACACGAAGTAATCTTCTACTAATCATATCCTTAAAGAACTTTTACAAATTTGTTATTGTGGCTGCAAAATTATACTTTTTTTACAACTCGGCAAGTAATTTGCAAAAAAACAGTAAAAGAATTAAAGATCAGAGTATCTTATATTTTACATATAACAAATCTATGTAAGTCAATCAAATTCAACCGAAAAGGTTTGCATACTGATTTTAAATTATTTTTTTACGATAATAAATTACTAACACATAGCAATTAGTACACAGTTTTTTTTATTTTTGAAAACAATAAACAGAATAAATAAAAAATTTATTTGAGATGGAAGGTTACGACAATAAAGAAGGATATAGAAAAAAAAATCGCGATGAAATATTTTCAAATGCGGTTAGGGCTGGAAAAAGGACGTACTTCTTTGATGTAAAAGCAACAAAGAAAAACGACTATTACTTAACAATTACCGAGAGTAAAAAGCGCTACGATAAAGAAGGAAATTTCTCTTTCGAAAAGCACAAAGTATTTTTATACAAAGAAGATTTTGACAAATTTTCAGAAGGATTGTTAGAAGCTTTGGATTTTATCAAATCATCGAATAATGAAACTGAAAAAGCTGAAGATCTGTTCGTTGCCGAAGAAAAAAACACAAATTCGGAATTAATTGAGGGATTAGAAACCGAGGCCTATTCAAATGTAGAATTCGAAGATTTATCAGAATAAATCCCAAGAAAAACAAAATCTGAAATCTGTTGACATCAGAAGAAAGACTAAAATATAATAAGACATTCTCGTTAGTCTCCATAAAATATATCTGGGGACTAATTTTTTGTGATATTTTTTGATTTTTATTTTTCGCTGTTGATACATCTGCTCATGCCAAAAAATATTTGAACCCCAAATATGTGTTAGAAAACTTATTCCGAACTTAAAACTTCAAAGCAAGACACTTCTTATAATAATACCATTTACACTATGAGGTTAACTCTGATATTATGCCGATATATTAAGAAGTGTGTGAACTTAACGCTAAAATCATAAATAATCATGACACTGCTATATTAAAAAAAGCCGAACTCTTCAGTTCGACTTCCATATTATACCAAATGTAACATTAAATGAACCATTTTGGAAAATAGTATAATGCCGATGTAGAAAATGTTAGGCAGTGCACGTTTGCGAAGCAGTGGCTCATATATTTTCACAATCGGTTATTATATCATAATGATCTAATTACTTAATCATTTCAACGCTACGTTTTACAAATTTAGCAAGCTCCTCTCCTTTTAGCATGTTGTTTGCCAAAAGTGCAAGGTCGATCAACTGCTTCACCAATTGGTTATCCTTACCAAACTCTTTCAACAAGCCTTCCTTCTCAGCATTTACCTCGGTAATTTGCTTCTGAACATCAGCCATTTTATCCTTTTCTTCCTGAGGAACTTCTTCTTCCTTCTTATCCTTTTTCAAGGCTTCCAAAGCATCTCTTTCTTCGAAAAGCGGAGTCAGTTTCGATGAAACTTCAGCTAGCTTATCGCTTAAGTTCGCATCCTTATCCTTCAAAATTGTTGCTACCAATTCATGATCGGTATTTACAACCAAATTGTAAGAATCAGGCATTTCACCATAAAATCCCATACCAGCATTCATAGCAGCCATATCTTTCATACGACGCATGAACTCAGCCTGAGTAATCATTAATGGTTGTGCTTCTTCACCCAAAGATTCGAAAGTCACCATATAATTCACACCTTCGGTTGGCAATTGCGAGTTGAATACAGGAATCAAATCAGTCTTTTCTTCTTCCGACAATTTAGATTCTTTCACTTCATCTTTCTGAATCAACTTATCAACTACATCAGAATCAACACGAACATATTTCTTAGTCGCCTCTTTTTGCTCCAGATGATTGATAATGTGGTTATCCAACTGGCTGTCCATCAACAATACATCATATCCTTTTGCTTTTGCAGCTTCAACATATGAAAACTGAGCATCCATGTCAGTAGCATACAGGTTGATAATGTTGTTGTCCTTATCTGTTTGATTTTCCTTAATGATTGTTTCGTACTCTTCCAAAGTGAAATATTTTCCTTCTGTATTCTTGATTAAGAAGAACTTCTTGGCACGATCGAAGAATTTTTCTTCTGTCAGCATTCCATACTGTACGAACATGCGTAAATCATCCCACTTGCTTTCGAACTCAGTACGATCTTTCTTGAAGATATCCATCAAGCTATCGGCAACCTTTTTGGTAATGTGGTTCGAAATTTTCTTCACATTTCCGTCCGACTGCAGGTACGAACGAGAAACGTTCAATGGAATATCCGGCGAATCGATTACACCATGAAGAAGTGTCAGGAATTCAGGTACAATTCCTTCAACCGAATCGGTTACAAAAACCTGGTTGCAGTACAACTGGATTTTGTTTTTCTGAATTTCTACGCTGTTCTTAATTTTAGGGAAGTAAAGGATTCCTGTCAGGTTAAATGGATAATCAACATTTAGGTGAATGTGGAACAATGGATCTTCACCCATTGGGTACAACTGACGGTAAAAGTTCGAGTAATCTTCTTCTTTCAAATCAGCTGGTTTCTTAGTCCATGCCGGATTTGTATCGTTGATTACATTGTCCTCATTGGTCTCTTCTTCCTTACCATCTTTCCACTCTTTCTTTTTACCAAAAGCAATCTGGATTGGTAAAAATTTACAGTACTTGTTCAACAATTCCTGAATACGGTTTTCTTCCAAAAAATCCTTCTCATCTTCAGAAATGTGCATTACAATATCAGTTCCTCTTTCTGCTTTTTCAACTTCTTCCAAAGAGTACTCAGGATTACCTTCGCAGCTCCATTTTACCGCTTTTGCATCTTCTTTATGAGAAAGGGTTACAATATCTACCTTATCGGATACCATAAATGAAGAATAGAATCCCAAACCAAAGTGGCCAATAATTGCATTTGCCTGGTCTTTGTATTTATCCAGGAATTCTTCAGCTCCCGAGAATGCAATCTGGTTGATGTACTTTTCAATTTCTTCCTGAGTCATACCAATACCACGATCTGAAATGGTAATCGTCTTAGCTTCTTTATCAATGTTCACACGAACAGTCAGGTCACCCAATTCTCCTTTGAATTCGCCAGTTGAAGCTAATGTTTTCAACTTTTGAGTTGCATCTACCGCATTCGATACAATCTCTCTCAAAAAAATATCGTGATCTGAGTATAAAAACTTTTTAATAATTGGAAACAGATCGTTACTGGTAACACCAATTTTTCCTGTTGACATACTTATATTGTTTTTAAAGATTAATTTTCAATTTTTCCGTTTGCCATTAGTCAAAGCCTGTGCCAACACAAGAATTATGACATTAAGACAGGAAAGATGAAAAAAGTGCAGAATTTTGTCAGCATGACTCAATAAAACGTGCAAAAACTTTACTTTCTCCCTTATTCCTCCATGTAAATCGAAAATTTGCTGACAAAATCAATTCTTATTTAACCTTTTCTTACTTTTATATCAATATTGTATAATAAAATGATTTGAAAACCATCTGCTTATTACAATAGCCTGTCTCGAATTTATTTCGGGAGTTAATGCCCATATATCAATAATGAGGCTTAATGTAACTTTGCTACAAATAAGGCTCTTTTCGTTAAATAATTGGTATATCATCATTTTTAAAACAAGGAAGTAAAACTATGAACGAAAATCAAAACACTGTAATTTCTATTCAGAATCTTGAAAAAAGTTACCTGAATGGACGATCTGAAAATAAAGTTCTGAAGGGAATAAATCTTGATATCAAACCTGGCCAGATTATTGGTTATATCGGGCCTAATGGTGCAGGGAAATCAACTACAGTTAAAATTCTTTGCGGATTATTAAGCGATTTTGAAGGTGAGGTAAGCATACTGGGTATGAATTTGCGAGAAGAACCAACCGAGATAAAACGTAAAATTGGATACATCCCCGAAAATGCTGCTTTGTACGAAACCCTTACACCTAGAGAATATTTACGATTTGTAGGTGAACTGCATGGTATGGAGAGTAAAAATATCGGTACAAAAACCGAAAAGTTGCTTGATCTTTTTGAGATGAAAGCTCATGCTGATGAGCGATTGAATTCTTTCTCGAAAGGAATGCGCCAGAAAATCCTGATCATTTCGGGTTTGATTCATAATCCGGAAATCATTTTTATGGATGAACCCTTATCAGGTTTGGATGCAAATTCTGTAATCATTGTAAAAGAAATTCTGACACAACTGGCTAAAGAAGGCAAAACCATATTCTACAGCTCACACATTATGGATGTTGTCGAAAAAATATCAGATCGAATTATTTTGATTGATCAAGGCAAAGTGGTGGCCGATGGAAGTTTTAAAGAATTGAATTCTAAAGCAAGTAAAGGTTCTTTGGAATCCTTGTTTACCGAACTTACCGGAACATCCGGACACAGCAAGAAAGCAGAAGAAATTATTAATGTATTTGAAAATTAATTTCCATTATGCTGAGATACATTTTACTTCCCTTCAAAGCTTTGATAAAACTTATGGGCGCCGACTTTAATCAGCTCTGTATCATTTTATCTGCCAAATTAAAAATGGATAACAGAAGAAGTATGTCCATATCGCAAAAAGGCAAGAACTCAAATAATCAAATGTGGCTACAAACTGTAATGTACCTCGCATTAGGGTTTCTTTTTGGCGAAATGGCCTTAATTGTTAATAAACCTTTGGTAAGTTTTACCATTTTCTTTGCCTATATCATGATCATGATAGCAATGTTAATGATTTCGGAATTCACCAATGTTTTGATTGACACCAGAGACAATAGCATCTTAATGCCGCGACCAATAAACAGCAGAACAATTGTACTTGCCAAAATCTTACATATTGCATTCTACATGCTGCACATGAGTCTATCGCTGTCATTGTATATAATTGTAATGACTTTGATTAATCATGGTTTAATAACAATGTTACTACTGTTTTTCTTTATTATCCTAACAACCTTATTTACTCTCTTCCTTACAAATATTTTCTATTTGGGATTGATGAATGTGGTTAACGGTCAGAAATTAAAAGATATCATTGTTTATTTTCAAGTGGCAATGGCCATTGTTTTCATGGGTGGATATCAATTAATTCCACGAATGATGGAAATGCATGACATTACCAATATTCAAATCCCAATTCATTGGTGGTCGTATTTTATTCCTCCTATGTGGATGAGTACAAGTATGGATGCATATATTTCCGATCTGTACGATACTTCGCATTTGATTTTTTTCTTTTGTGCCACATTGGTTCCCATTATCAGTTTAGTTTTTGTTATTAAAGCACTGGCTCCAAAATTCAATAAAGCGTTAGCTCAGCTTGATGTTGCTGGAAGTAAAGAGAAAAAAGTAATCAAAGAAATAAACGAAAGCAAAGGTTTTGTTTCTAAACTGAGTAGATTTTCTACCAAAAACCGAATAGAATCTACTGCCTTTAGCATGGTTTGGATAATGAGTGGACGCGAGCGCAAATTCAAACAAACCGTTTATCCTTCTTTTGGTTACATCTTTATTTTCATACTGATATTTGCCTTTAAATCGAACGAAGCTTTCGATATTGAAAATCTTGCCGGCAGTAACAAATACCTGTGGTTCATTTATACTACCATTTTTGTTTCGTTCAGCATTACCCAACAATTGGGTTATAGCGATCAGAACAAATCGAGCTGGTTTTACCAGATATTGCCAATTGATAAACCCGGTGAGGTTTTGTTGGGGTCGTTTAAATCGGTAATGATAAAGTACTTTGTTCCTTCCTTTTTGTTGATTTCAGGAATTGCCTTATCAATCTGGGGAATAAAAATCATTGATGATTTAATTTACGGATTTCTTTCTGTGAGTTTGGTTTCATCGCTAATGCAATCGTGGAGCGAACCCATTTTACCTTTTTCAAAAGAGAGATTAACGCAAGATGCTGGTGGAAATTTTGTAAAAGGAATTCTTTTAATGATATCGGCATTTGGTATCGGATTTCTTCATTATGGATTAAGTTTGATTCCTTATGGTGTAATAATTGCATCTCCTGTTGTTCTTTTACTACTGTATCTGCAATTGCGGAAATTCAGGAAAATATCATGGCAAAAAATTAAAGGTTAAACCCTTCTGTGATTTCATTCTTCTGCCAGAATTTGAAATCTTTGCAGGTTTTATTTTGAGAATTTCACAGGTTTTCTTTTTGCTACTGTCATGCTCCGACTGTAAGCATCATGAAAATGTCGGGGTATGACTAAATAGAGAATTAAATTTTATTAATCCTCTAAATTGATGTCACTATTTATAGATTTAAAATCTTTATTGGGAATCCGAACCCAAGTCGGAATCCCAAACTGTGATTTTATTCTTCTGCCAGAATTTGAAATCTTTGCAGGTTTTATTTTGAGAATTTCACAGTTTTTCTCTTTGCTACTGTCATGCTCCGACTGTAAGTATCATGAAAATGTCGGGGTATGACTAAATAGAAAAATTATTGATACCCTCACTTAGAGTGAGAGCATCAAACAAAAAAGAGCCTTTGCCATTGGCAAAAATCCTTTGTGTTACTTCGTGAAATCCTTAGTTTTCTTTTGTGGTTAAAAC
>JAOARS010000350.1 GCA_025210415.1 Marinifilum sp.
CATATGCCGAAGCAGGCTGGACACCCCTGGATCGGAAAAACTACCGGGAGTTTCGTCAAAACCTGGATAAGATGCTTGACAAGTGGACTGAAGAGGACATTAAATATGCCCCGAAATTTGAAAAAAAAGATTTTAAAGAATTAAAATAAAAATGTGATGGATAAAAAAATAAATATTGTAAGATTGTTATTGCTAGCGATGTTGATGAGTGCACCAAATTTACTTATTGCACAAGGAATCGAATTTTTTCACGGAACTTTTGAAGAAGCCAAAACAAAAGCAAAATTAGAAAACAAGCCTTTATTTATAGATGTTTATACCTCGTGGTGTGGGCCTTGTAAAATGATGGCAAAAAAGGTTTTTACCCAAAAAGAAGTTGGAACTTATTTTAATCAAAATTTTATTTGTTACAAATTACAAGCAGATGATAAAGAGGGTAAGAATCGAAAAATTGCATATTCTTACCATGTAGTTGCTTACCCAACTTTACTATGGATCGATGGTAAAGGAGAACTGTTGCACGTGGCAGTTGGCTATCAAGAATCGGATGAGTTGATTGGCGAAGCCAAAATTGTATTCGATGAAGATAAAAGAGTAGGAGGTGCCATTAGCAAATGGAACAAAGGAGATCGTTCTTTCGAAGTGGCTAAAAAATACTTTGCTTTTGACAGAAACTCAAAAGGCGAGTTTAACGATTTTTTTAACAACCTAACCGAAGAACAAAAACTGGATAGTTTGACATTTAGTATTTTAACTGAAGTTCGCCTGGATACCAATAGCGAGGTGTTTAAATATGTGGTGAAACATCGTAAAGATTATCAAAAAATAGCGTATTCGTTTGAAATAAGCAGAACAATTGATGAGAAGGTAGAATGGGATTTTGAAACTAATTATGGTACGGACAAATTTGAAACTACAATTAACAAGTATAAAAAATTAGGGTTCGAAGAGGCAGAACTATATGCAAAAAGAGTTGAATACAGAAGTTTCTTGAAAGAATCCGATTTTGCAGGATTTGAAAAATCTTCAAATGAATTTATAGAAAAATTTGGCGATAATTATCCTGATATATACGGAACCCTGATATTTGACCTCTACGAAACAGATAGGACTAACTTCTCTGTTTATTCAAATCCCGGTAGAATTCTTGAATGGATAAAGGTTGTTAAAAAACAAAAGAAGGGTGCTTCTTTTGAAGAATTGTTGGCATATGCAATTGTTGGCGACAAAGAAAAAGCAAAATCGGTTGGAAAAGAAATTATCGACTCTTTGAAAGGTCAGGCTGGAGCGGAACCTTATGTTGATTATGTGGAAATGGTACTAGGAACTATTAATTAATACCGAGTAAATTATAGTTAAAATGGTATTAATGAAAAGCCTCTGGAATACCTTGAAGAATTATGCTTTATATAGAATGGTTTTAAAATTTTTAAGAGGTTGTTTAAAAATGTTAAAATTTGAAAAAATCTTCTATCTTTAGAACCTCTAATTCCTAACCGAGAGGTAGGAATAAATTAAAGGTTCAACCGATAAGGTTGGTTAGTAGGTTAATTAACCCTTTAGAATTGTTGCCCGTGATTCCCCTATGTCACGGGCTTTTTCTTTTCCCAATTTTTAAACCAAAAATAAAGGGCAATCCATATTAAAATGAATCGCCCTTTTCTGTTTGTTATTATCGAAGATTTATTCTTCTCTTCTGCAAAGTGGATCGGCACCAATAGTACCTACCAAACTTTCAAGATATTCAGCAGTCTTAACATGTTCTAAATCCTCCTTAGCTTTTGCATATCGGTCAGCTAGACTTAAGTCTTCGCTCCATTCTGCGTTCAACTTCTCAGCCATGAACGACTCAATATATGCAATTTGCTTTTCGTAGAATTCGATATCGATTTGCTGCTTGCGCTTCAATCTTTCTTTGTACCAATCAGAATTGATTACCACATCGCGATCGAATTGTTTGCGCAATTCAAGATCCGAGATCTCTTTTCCTTCGTATTCTCCGTAAGCCATAATGCTTAAAAGAATCTTTAATGGAGGAACTGCAGCTTCAACACTATTATCGTTAAAATAGTTAATAGCAACTTTTTCTTGTGTTTCACAGATGTTTTTAATACCATCAACATATGATTCCATATCCTGAATTTCAGGCTTCAACATTCTTTCGTTGAAAACATTCTGAGGCTCATCGAAAATACGGTTCATATAACGGAACAAGAATTCATCAGTTATGCGATATCCCAAACGAGAAGCATGAATTTTTTCTCCCTCATGTTCGAAATCTTCCAATTTCTCTAATGATCCTTCTTTAATCAACAATTTAGGATCACGGTTCTCTTCTTTCAAACGACACCACAATTCAGGAATCAATAAAGATACATCATGATCGAATCTGTTTTCGTTTCCTACATGACCTGCTGCCGATGAGAATCCTTGATATCCGGTAAGGATATAAGAAAGTAAGGCGTTGTTTAGGTCGGTGGTTGGCGATAACATGTTAAAAGGACCTTTTGTTAATGCACCTTCGGTACCAGCTCCCGTAGTTGATGGTGACTTACCAGTTAAACTACAGATAAAGTCCATGAACAACTCAGGCAACTCCTGGTAGTGAATTGGGTTGTATACACTCAATGCACGGATACCCACTTCTTTTTCTGCAGGATTGTTTCTACGTCCTGGAAGAACTGCATTTACTGGGTGGTATACTGCCTGATCTAACGGAATTCTTCTTGCCAAACGAATACCAACATCAGCCAAACGATCATCAATTGGATTTACCAAATCAGGTCTGATTTGTAAGTATCTTGGATTCTTAGTAGGAGTTCCGTTTACAATTCTAGGATGAGAAGGAGAAATGAAGTAGTTTGTTTTCTTACTGTCAGCTCCTTGTTTAATTACCTCCTGAATTGGTTTGGTGTACATATCAAAACCAATGGCATCGGCGATCAAATCCTTACCATCTTCGGTAGTTAAAGGCTCGTAGTTCGATGTAAAATTATTTCTCATCGACAGATCGGCCTCTGCTTCTTTATCGTAACCTCTGTGAATTGCTTCATCAGGACGTTGGAAGAACCTCTTCTCACAGTTGGTTGTAATCTTAATACTCTTATTGTCGTATGCCTCGTTAAGATTATTCAAACGATTTGCAGGAAGTACAACCGATGCTGTAATATCATCCTCCATTTGAATTTTGGCAGCTGCAATAAAGTCCTGACGCAATTTGTTCAGATACCATGAATTGTCATCAGCAAATCCTACACGCAGGTAACTTGCTACAATCTTACGGTTGTTGAATAACAATTCGTGTCCTTTTCTACCATTGATAACGTCAACCGAGAAGTAGTCTCTCCAGTTGCTATCGGTACGTTCCGGACGATAGAATCTCTTCACGAACAGAACCAATGCTTTTACATGATCCGGAATGGTGTTCAGGAATGCATTGTATTCTTCGGTATAGTATTTCGATGGAGTTAAAAGCTTCACCACGGAACCTAAAGAACGATCAGAGCTTAATAAAGATCTTGAAGGTTCAGTTCTGTCTGGATGATCTTTCCAACGTTTTGTGTAATCATGATTAATTACTTTATCAGCCAAATTAAAGTCTTTCTCCATGTCTTGTACATAGAAAGAGCTGTAAATAATAGCATTCAAAAGTGATTTTGAAATTTCTGACTTACCACCACCCGATACGGTACATGGCTTGTGACAGAACGTTCCTTCAGATGCCGTACTAACCAGTCTCCACGATGGTGCAGATGGATGTTTCTCCATATGCATTTTGTATCCCGATGGGTGCACGTAGTAATGATCAGGTAATAACCTGATGCTTTCTTCTTTTCCATCTTTTTCCCAGCTTACTTTACTCTGGTAAAGATCGATGTTTGCATTTTCGTTGATATAGTAAATGTTTGGATACTCCTTATCGGTAGCAAAACCTTCAGGATATACATCCATGGTAGCACCAAACTCCTTCACTACATCATCGTAGCTATATTCTTTTTTCAAAACATTTTTCATGAACAGCGATCCGCTAAAGCTATCTCCTAAGTTTTTTCTTGGGAAAGCAATTGCACCACCAGCATGTTCTTCTTCAGCTAATCCGTAAAGGTTGGCTGAGAAGCTGATTTGTGTTTTGATTTCTTTTTTCGAGTATCCGAAATAGTTGTCCGCAATTAAAGTAACTACCACACCGTTTTCGCTACGACAAGTCAATTTAAATGCAGTACCATTGTTGTAAAGTTCGTCTTCTTTGATCCAGCAAACACCATCTCTTTTCTGACGCTCGGTAGCATCGTCGTAATGAGGTAAGCCTAACTCTTTTTTGGTTAGCTTGGTCAAGTGTGGAGCCAAAATGATACATCCTGTATGACCAGTCCAGTGTTCGATATCCAAACCAGAATCGTTAGCAGGAATGCTAGGGTCACCGGCATTTCCGAAGATTGATTCAACAAAGTCCAGGTTACTCACAAGGCTACCCGGAGCAAAGAATCTAACTTCCATCGTTTTTTGGCTGATTACATCTTTTACTTCAGGACATACAATCGGACGAAGTAATAGAGAAACCATCAACTCAGCTTTTTCTTCCTGTGCAGAAGTGAATGGCAATCGCTTCGTTTCAACAGGTGGATTAAGAGCCGCTTTCAGGAATCTGGAAAATGCGATTCTAGGAACTTCAATTTTATCTAAAGGTACAGGAAGGCTACCATCTACAATGTGGAACGACCCTTTGGTTGTTCTTCTGTCGTGTTTAGGGTTGTGAAGTACACCTTGTTTAATTCTGTACGAACTTAAAAGTTCTGTAATGTGCTCATCCTTGTTTGGAGGCAAACTTAATTCTCTTGCAATTCCAGGTTGGTCAAGAATAAATGTATCAGTAGGAAGTTGTGCAACTTTATTATCTACATCTTTTAAATAATCATTCAGAAAGTTCTGTATACGTTGGTCGGCAGGACAAAGATGATCCGCTAATAATCTCGATTTTGCTCGATAATTCTGAATCAAGCTATTTGTTAATTCAATAAATTTCGGATCAGATAATTGCTTTTTCCCCTCATGGGAATCTCCTTGGTAAATGGGTTGCCCCATTGCAGCCAATTGAAGGTTGATGTATCGGATCAGGTCCTTTTGGCCGCCCTTAACCTTCTTTTCAATCTCGCTTGGTTTTTTACTTTGCATATGTCTCCAATTTTTGTTTGCTTAGGGAATGACGGAATCAAAAATACTTTATTTTTTTTCTTGGCAAAAATTCCTGTATTCCACACTATAGTTCAAATCCCTCCAATTTAACAGTGCTGCTTTTTGTCCGTCAAAATTGTATGAATCGAAAACGATTTAATCTTGATGGTTTGATTGTAATCTAGAACAGATCTAAATTAAATAATTTTTAGAGAATAGTTTAAAAAAGCTTTGAGAGAATTGAATTTTTATAAAATCAGATCAACATTTTCTCAATTTGGGTATGAAAAATCCAGTTTAAGAATCAATTTCTAATGTGAATCAAAAGTTGAAAATATCATGAAAAAGACAAGTGTATTTTTTCTAATGTAAGTCGTTGTTCTTGGGAATTTCAAATTCCCGGGAATGGAGTATTTGAGATATTTATCTCACCTTGGACATGCGAAATTATAAATTTCTTGCTCGCTTTATCTCAGATTGTAAACTTGAGGCAGTTTTAGTTCAAATCTTGATTCGCATTTCCGCTTACTTTGAAGTTTGCATCAAGGCAATGTATTTATTTAAACTTAGATCATCACTTGAAGTGGTACCCCAAAAGTTTAATAAAAAGATTTTGATGCTCTTACTTTCGAGTGAGGGTATCAATTAATTATGGCACTATGTTCATTTTAATGGGTAAAAGGAATAAAGTTAAAAGTGCCTAAAGTACTTAGTGTAATAATAAATTCTTAATTAGCATATTAGATGTAATATTTTAGGCACTTCAAGTATTTTAAGTACTATTTATTCACTCACCTACTAAAAAAATCATATAGAGTCTTAATTATAAACAGCTTGTCCCGAAATAAGTGAATAAAATGAAACAACTAATCAGTATTATGCGAGTCAACTTGTATATCGGTGTTACACTCTTCTGTTTTTTAATTCTAATTTTGCATACGATATAAAGTTTATAATTGAAAAATGAGAAAAGTATATACGATAGGAGATTGTGTTCTGGATTTGTTTTTTGAAGGGGGCAAACCTGTTGAAGCTCGTCCTGGGGGAGCCTTCTTAAATTCGTCGATAAGTTTAGGCCGATTGGGAATTAATGTATCTTTAATTAGTGAATTGGGAGAAGATCGTGTTGGAATGCAAATTATCAAGTTTCTTGAACAAAATGATGTACTTACCAATAACATATCTCGTTTTACCAATACAAATTCAAACCTGGCTTTGGCTTTTTTAGATGAGCAAAAAAATGCAGACTACTCGTTTTATAAAACAAGAAAAGGATTGAAGTCATGTATTGTTTTTCCTGATGATGTACAGGAAAGTGATGTAGTTCTTTTTGGATCATTTTTAGCTATAAAAAAAGAGTTTAGAGCTGATTTAACAGCATTTCTTCAATTGTGCAAAGAAAAAGGAGCAATTGTTATCTATGATCCTAATTTTAGAGAGCAACATGTACCACTCTTACATAAGGTACTTCCGTTTATTGAGGAAAATATGGCTCTGGCCGATATTGTAAAAGGATCAAATGAAGATTTTGAATTGATTTGTGCAGCTAAATCTATCCGGGAAGCTAAACTTTGGATGCAACCGTTTTCATCGGCCATTTTAATATACACAGCCAACAAAAATGCAGTTTCTGTATTTGCAGATAAAGAGTTTGCATATTCCGTTCCTCAAATTCAACCTGTTAGTACAGTAGGAGCAGGAGATACCTTTAATGCTGCAATTGCTTTTTATTTAATTACTGCAAATTTATATAAGTCCGAAATTATGAATGTAAAGGAGGAGCAAATAAAGGAGATGGTACAAATAGCAGTTCGTTTTTCGCAGCATGTATGTATGGGGTACGACAATTTTTTATCAGTAAATTTTGCCAATAAATTCAAGAAATAAAAACACCCTTCCTGGACAGGGAAGGGTGAATTTACTACATACAATTTATTGAATGAGAAAACTATCATTTGATAACTGTTCTCATTAGTTTATTCCTTATTTGGACAAAAAGTAACCCTGAGATATGAACTTTTTTTAGTTTATTATACCAATGGATAAAAAATGGTGACCAATACTACTTTTTTTAAGGAGCAAGCCTACTCTGAATCCACAACTTTTCTTCAAGCTTGTATTCAATTCTATCGTTTAATCGATTTTCCCGGCCTTGCCAAAACTCAAATAAATCAGGAACGAGTTTGTAGCCACCCCAAAAATCTGGCCTTTTAAATTGATTCCCATGTTTTTGTGAAAAATCCTGAATCATTTGATCCAATTCCTCGCGACTTTCAATTGCTTTGCTTTGGGGCGAAACAGCTGCAGCCATTCTGCTTCCAATGGGTCTTTCTTTAAAGTAAGTGTCCGACTTAGTTGTGTCCAGTTTTTCAATTATGCCTTCAATTCTTATTTGCCTTTCCAGTTTGGGCCAAAAAAATACCATGCTGGCATAAGGATTTTTTTCTAACTCAATTCCTTTTTTACTATTGTAATTGGTGAAAAAGCAAAAACCACTTTCATCGAAATCTTTTAGAAGTAATATTCGTGAAGAAGGCCTGCCTTTATCAGAAACCGTTGACAAACACATGGCATTTGCATCCAATAGTTTGTTGTCTAAAGCAGTTTCAAACCATTGTTTAAATTGCTTGAAAGGATTTTGATCAATTTCTGATTCGAGCAATACTTTTTTGCCGTATTCGTGCCTGATACGTTTGAATTCCTCTTTCATAGCCATATTAAATCATTTTAGTTGTTGGTAGGATCAAGTAGAATATTTGGTTCAATTGTTAATCCGGTATAGTTGATATAGTATTGTCCGTCTTTTTCCGGAAATTGCATACCTGCTTCATCTTTGGCATCGGCATTGGCAACACCAACATGAGCAAATAGAATTTTTGCCTTGTGTTTGTCGGCATGCTTAATAACTTCTTCGGCAGCTACCGAAGTTAGCGAACCTACATCAGGGTAGGTACTTGTTTTTACAACGATAAAATGCATTTCATCGTTTTTCTTTGCCAATATCTGAGGATTCTTATCAAATTCAATATTTACAGATAAAACTTCAAATTCATCTTTAATGTGTTTGTAAACCCACTTTATCCCCAACTCATGAAGTTCTTCTCCTGTCAATCTTTTCTTACTCATAGTCCAATTTTTTCTCTCTTATGCGAATATCTTCTTTAATTAAAACAAATCCAAATAGAATAAATTTAATCCTTATTTAAGAAACTGTTTACATTTTATCCTTTGGTTTATTTTGGCGACTTAAGCACTCAGTCGGCTGCAAAAATTCTTTAAATAGCTAAGGCTATTGGCATCATTTTTTCTTTGTCTGAGTACTTCATTCATCCAAACTAATCCTCAAAAACAAAAGTTAAACAGTTTCTAAGGATACAAATAAGCATGGCAATCTGTGCAATTGTAATCTTTCCAGTCGGTTCCAATGTCAATTGGATGCTTGAATTCCAAGCTTTTCCCAAATTTTGCAAACTCCAGAGAATTAGGTTTGCCTTGCTCAGTGATTAAATGGCACAAATTGCAATCTTTAGAGATGATTCTTCCATCTTTGGTGCTGTGATAATTATCATGACATCGAAAACAACCGTTTGATTCCAAGTGGCCTTTATGATTTGGATAAACATCCCATTTGACTCTCATTTCGGGGAAAGAATTTTCGTGATATGCTGTCCTGATTTGATCGATTGAAATTTTGATATCCTTTGCCTTGTTTTTAGCAAGTTCAGGATGATTTTGACTGTAGTATTCCTTAACTTTTTGGGCAATCATTAAATTGGCACTATCCGTGGTAAAATAAGAATCCTTAAGAGCTTCCATTGCTGCCATTTTAATATAAGGCAGATTCTGATCTAATTTCCCAAATGCCAAATATTCATCAATAAAATCAGGAGGCGAAAGGTATACATGTGATGGACGATTATGACAATCCATACAGTCCATTGTTCTTAATTTAGCATCAGCATAAAAAGCAGAATCTGGTTCCATCATCAGATCTTCATAAATATGAATTTCACCTGTTTTTGTATTCGTATATTTCACCCATTGAATAAACTCATTTTTTTCATCGGCCGACATAAATTCAATTTTTATATTTGGATTGATATGCCAGTGAATGCCTTCAGATAATTGTTGGGTGTGATGATCAGGACCAATATTCATGAGCTGAGTAATGTTCCACTCTGTGTTGTATTTATCAGTCAGAAAGTTTCTTTGAAATTTGGTTCGTTTGGAATAGAATTTTTCGGGCCAATGACAATGCTCACAGGTTTCCTGTGCTGGCCGTAAGTTGGCAATTGGTGTTGGAATTGGCCGGGGATAGTTGTTGGTTGTTACGGCATATACTTGGTACAAACCACTAAGTTTTGATCGTACAAACCAATCGGCCCCTTCGCCAACATGGCATTCTACACAACCAACTCTGGCATGAGCCGATTTTTGATAGGTTGAATATTCCGGTTCCATTACCGAATGGCATAATGTGCCACAAAACTCGTTGGATTCACTATAAACAAAAGCTTCGTAACTTCCAATCGATGACAGAAACAAGAATACAAAACTACCTATTGCAAAAAGAGTGAATGCATTTCGATGTTTCTGATCATTTAAATCGATTTTGGGCCATTTCATTCCCTCAGAAATAAATATTTGTTTGTTTCTGTGCCTGATTTGAATTAACATGCCAATAGGGATCAGCAGCATTCCAATAATCATTATTACAGGTAATACAATGTAAATTACCAATCCCAGATAGGAGCCACCCTGATTGAAAATTACAGATACACAAAAAAAGAATACGATTAGAAAAAAAGCTGTAAACGCGATACTGGTTCCAACTATGGAGAGCCAATTGTAAAAAGATTTGGGAAGTTTCATGGCTTTTGGTATTGGTTGATACAATAATTTATGGAAAAGTCTGAAAATTATCTACTTACCATTGTAGTTTAAAACAATTCTTAGTATTTGTTAAACTTGGGAAGAATTGCTGCGAAATGTCCCGTTTCTTTAGTGTTAAAGCGTATATTGAGCAATTAACCAATGCACGAAATCGATAATTATCGATTAATTTCCGACGAATTTGCATGCAAGCAGGAAGATTTGTTGAAATTGAATCGATTTTTAATTGTCATATTATACCATTTTAAAAATGAAGTGAGCTATATTGATTATTTGGTATAATGCCGATGTAGTAATGGTTGAGCCTTTCGAGTGAAACGAAAATAAGGCTCATTTCATTACACAATCGGTATCAGATGTAAACTCATTAGATGATTTTAATGTTTACTGTTCACATCTTGTATTTTAACTTGAAGTACTTTAGGCACTTTTAACTTTATTCCATCTATCCATTATAAATCATACGGAGCCAAAAAGATCTTGAACTTAAGCCCGATATGTGTTACATTGTAATATAAATTGCTATTTCTAACCATTAAAATAAAATACTCATGCTAAATATTGCCTTGTTTGGTCCTCCCGGTGCAGGGAAAGGAACTCAATCCGAATTTTTGATTAAAAAATACAATCTCTTCTATATTTCTACAGGAGATTTGTTACGCAAAGAGATTAAAGAGAGAAGTAAATTAGGATTGGAAGCACAAAATATTATTGCTTCCGGAGGTTTGGTTTCAGATGAAATTATTGTACAGATAATTGAAAAGACCATTACAGAAAATCCGGATGCCAATGGCTTTTTATTCGATGGATTTCCTCGTACTTATATTCAGACTTATATTCTGGAAGGTTTGATGATAAAGTTGAATACTTCTTTGAATTGCCTGATAAGTTTAGAAGTCGAAGAGGAGATTTCGGTTTCCAGATTGTTAAACCGAGGAAAAACATCGGGGCGTGCAGATGATAATGAAGCTGTTATTCGCAACAGGCTAAGAGAATACCGTGACAAAACTTTGCCGGTTCTTCAATTCTATAAAGACAAAGGAATTTATCATGGCATAAATGGAAATCAGTCAATCGATAAGGTAAATTTGGAGATTCAGAGGATTATTAATGAAGAATTAGCCAAAAGCTTGTACAATATTGTATTGTTTGGTTATCCCGGATCGGGAAGAGGTTCGCAGGGAATTGCATTGGCAAAAAAATATGGTTTGGAATATGTAGCAACAGGACAAATGCTGGATCATGAAATAAAATGTGGATCGGAAATTGGCAAAAGAATTATTCAATTGTATGAGAATGGAGAACTGGTTCCTGATGAAATTGTAGTTCAATTGATCGAAAAGAAAATAGAGAATTCGAATGGTGTAAAAGGTTTTATTTTTAAAGGTTTTCCGAGAACTTTAGTGCAGTCGTATATTTTAGATGGACTATTAAAAAAACACAATTCATCCATCAGTAAAATTATAGAAATTGAGGTGCCAACTTTAGAATTAATCAACAGGTTGGATGCAAGAAGTAAAACAGACAGATGTATGCCATACGATACCGAAACCTCAAAAATTGTAAAACGACTGCAAGAGCATGAGCATAAAACTGTTCCGGTTATAGAAAAATACAATCAATTACACAGCGTATTAAAAATTAATGGAGTGGGAGAGTTTGATGAGGTGTTTGAAAGGATTGCCAACGAAATTAAGGATGATATTCAATAAAGATGATTAAAATAAAAACTAATCTCCAAAGCATATGCTTCTAGTGTTGTTATGTTAGTTGTAATTTTATTGTTCGTATCGTAACGAATTCATTGGTACTGTATACCAGTGTGAAAATTTAAATTAGAAATGGTATAAAAAGAGTAAGTTAATTAAAACAAAAAATATAATATTACCTTTCTTTCATATTCTATTCTCTAAGGATATTCGTAACTTGAATGCATATGATGCAGATAAAATCTCCATTCGAAATTACCAAATTGTTACTTTCGTCAGATCAGACAGAAAGGGAGAGGGGGTATAATGCATTTTTGGGTAGAACACATTGGGCAAAGGGAAATACTACTGCAAATTTGTGTAATCTGGCAAGCGTTCAGTTTCAATTAAATCCCACCCACATTAAAATTCTTCCTCTAAGAACAATGAATCCACGATTGTTATGGGCAAGTCAGGCTCGATTGGAGCGGGAAAAATTGGATATGGTTGATGCTGCGCACGATTACATAGCTGGACAAGGAGAGGAATTTCCTCCAATTATTGTTTGGGATTTGTATCAGGAAAAAAGAATACGCTTTATCGTTCACGATGGTCATCACCGATCGTGGTATTTCAGTAATAAAAAGCAAAAGGTAGAAGCTGTAATTTTACAACCAATGGAGAACTACCGTTTCGTAGAGAAATGTCTTGCTTATGCTTTTCAGATTCGCCGATTAGCGATTAATTTGCCAATTTACTAAAAGAAAGAGCTGGAATTAACCAGCTTTGTTGTTTTGTCTTAAATCATCCAGGTTGATTCTCGCAATTTTTTTATCCAAGGTATTGTGCAAATCTGTCAGTTTGTTGCAAGGATATTCTTCACATTCGGCACAAGTGTCATACAACTTTTGCCTGGCACATTCTCTTACTGCACATTCAGCACAATGACGAAATTTTTTCCCCCAAGGTTCATGACAACCTTTACAGCTTATTTCGCAAGCTTCATATTCGTGATCTTTATCAGACCACAGTTTGGCAATTCTAACTTTAACCTTTTCCTGTTGCCTTTGGGTAGCTACATAAACCGGACAAGTAGAGCAGTTAACTCCACAATATGCTATTTGATCTTTCTCTTTAATTTTGTTCATTAAAACTAACATTGGTTCTTTTAAAGATACTTAAATTTACATCTATAATACTTCTAAATTATACCGATTGTATAATGAAATGATCCTTATCTTCGTTTCACTCGAAAGGCTCAACCATTATTACATCGGCATCCAAATAATCAATATAACTCACTTCATTTTTAAAATGGTATTAACCTGATTTCGATTAAAAATATTGTCACAGTTTGCACTGATTTTGAGTAGAAATTTTCTCAAATTTTCCAAGGTATATCGGGATATTTCGAGGGATTTTGAGGAAATTTATGCCAAAAGCAGGCAAGTTCTTTGAAAAAATCATCTTCATCCAATCTTCACATTAAAAAATCTTCAAAATATCCCGATATTCTTTCAGATTTTTTAAAGCAAATCTTAAATAAATCTGATTTTCTGTGATAGATATTTTTAATCGAACTCAGGTTATTAGAGGTTGTGAGATTCATTAATTCAAGAATTAAGGACATAAAAAATCCCCGAAGCAATATTACAGCGGGGATGATCAAAAAAAGATTTAATTAATTTTTTTCAGAATTTACCTTACATGTATTAATTCCCATTAAAGTGTATGGCGGACAATTGCCAATTACACTTGTAAGAAACATTACACAAGCAAATATAAATACGATTAATCCAATGGTTCCGCTTATGATACCTGTAAAATAAAGAATCGCCAAAGTGACTGATACAATTACTCTTAAAATACGATCCAGAGTTCCCATATTCTTTTTCATGATTATTGATTTGATGTTAATTAATAATTTTCAATATATTTTTTGAATTTATTTAATCCTTTTTCAAAATCAGAGCCAACTGCTTTATCCATATCCATGAATACCATAAAAATTGTACTTGGGAAAGTATTGTTGCCTTTAAACCCCCAAGTTACTTCGGTTCCATCAGCAACAGGCTTTACTTCAAAAAATCCGGTACTTGTCGATTCAAAAGGTTTTAAAAAGTGCAGTTCAGTTTCTATGTATGAAGTTGGTTCAATCTTTGTAATTTCCTGTTCACCTTCACCAACATCTTTATTTCCCGTCCAGTGTGTTTTAGAACCAATTGTACCATCGGTTCCAATATATTCTATTTGCATTTCAGGGTCTTTCTCTGCCCACGGAGACCATACCTGCTGCTCTTTTAAAGAACACAAACTTTTAAATACGGTATCAATATCTTTATTAACTACAATTTTTCGATCTACATGATAGGTTTTAGGAGCCATAATGTGCAATCCTGCAATGATTACGACTACAGCTCCGATACTGTAAAGTAAGATTTTCATGATGTTAATTTTTAGTTGGTAATAACAATTGGTAATCATCCCGAAATGGATGTAAATAATGTGATTGATTAAAGATAAGAAAATCAAACTTTAATATCCAGACTAAATAAAAAGAGTCCCAAAGGAGATTGGAACTCTTAATTAAATTAACAGCAATGGTTTACAAGAAAATAATTCCTGCCTTTTTGCAAGTATCTCTTAGCTCATCAGGCCAAATACTTGATTGAACTTCGCCAATATGAGCTTTGCGAAGTAGAAACATACACAAGCGTGATTGGCCAATACCTCCGCCAATTGAATATGGCAATTCGCCTGCCAATAGCTTTTTGTGAAACATAAGTTCTTTGCGCTTTTCTTCTCCTTTTATTTCAAGCTGCTCCAGCAGTGCTTGTTCATCAACACGAATTCCCATGGATGATATTTCGAATGCTTGTTCAAGTACAGAATTCCAAAGAATAATATCACCGTTTAAGCCTTTGTATCCGTTTAATGTTGGAGTTACCCAGTCATCGTAGTCGGGAGCACGACCATCGTGTGGTTCACCGTTTTTCAATTCTCCACCAATACCTATAATAAATATGGCACCAAATTCTTTTACAGCTTCTGTTTCTCTTTCTTTAGGAGTTAATTCAGGGTATTTTTCAAGCAAGTCTTCCGAATGAATAAAGGTAATTTCCTCTGGTAATTGAGGAGTTAAAGCCGGATAGTATTCGCTTAAAATGTACTCCGTACGCTTAATGGATGCATAAACTTGCTTCACTGTTCTTTTTAAAAAATCAATGCTTCTTTCTTCTTTAGGGATTGATTTTTCCCAATCCCACTGATCTACATAAATAGAATGCAAGTTGGTAAAATCTTCATCAGGTCGCAGTGCGTTCATGTCAGTATAAAGACCTTTGCCAACAGGAATTTGAAGTTCTGCCAACATGTATCTTTTCCACTTTGCCAATGAATGTACCACTTCGGCAGTTTGTTCTCCAAGGCCTTTAACAGGAAAAGCAACAGGACGCTCAATACCATTCAAATCATCGTTTAAACCAGTACCTTTTAATACAATCATTGGTGCGGTAACTCTGCGTAATTTAAGTTCCGATGAGAGCTGAAGTTGAAACTGATCCTTAATAAATTTAATTGCTTTTTCGGTAGCATCAGGATCAAGAGTACTTTTGTAAGCTTTAGGAATAATTAAGTTTTTCATGATTTTTAAAATTTTAATTAATAGAAAAAAATGACAAAAAAAAGCCTTTCTCATTTGGTGAGAAAGGCTTGTAATATGGTATAACAAAACAACTTCCTCACCCTGGGGGGAGAATTATTATTGTTATTATTATTGTTGTTGAAAAATTGTATCATTTGTATCAAATAAAAAAGCCTTCCCAATTTGGGAAGGCTTTTGTAAAATATTTTTTCGATAACATTTATAGCCTTCCCATTTTCGATGAATTATTCATCAAATTATTGAAAAAGTTATTATTGTTATTCAATTGTTTCATATTGTTGTCTTTCTTGCTTACAAATGTAGAATTAATATTTAAACTACCAAAAGTTGTTTTTGCAAGTTGCGCCTTTCTGTTCATTAGATAAAACTGTTCATATTTAAGTATTTTATTCTTATCAACCTGAATATCAGTTATTGTAAGAGAAGCACTAATTCTTTGTAAAGAAAATTGAAAATAATCAGATATTTGTTTAGTTATTAAATCAAATTACGTACATTTACTACGTAATAATTTAAAATTTTTTAGTAATGCCTACAGGTACAGTAAAATTCTTTAATGAAACTAAAGGTTTTGGTTTTATTAAAAACAGTGAAACACAAGAAGACATTTTTGTTCATGTTACAGGTTTGATTGACAAAATCGACCAAGGTGATAACGTAACTTACGATGTTGTAGAAGGAAAAAAAGGATTAAATGCAGTTAATGTAAAAATTGACTAGTTTAATATTAAAATATTTTTCCTAAGGTAAAGCTCAATTTATATTGAGCTTTTTTTGGCTCCATATGTAAGTAATTTAGGCTCTATATGATTTTTAGTGGGTGAGCGAATAATAGTACTTAAAATACCTAAAAGTATTGATAGATTTTTAATTATCATACTTAGATGTAAACTCATTAAGTGATTTTAATATTTACTGTTCACATCTTGTGTTTTAACTTTAAGTACTTTAGGCACTTATAACTTTTAACTTTATTATATCTATCCATTATAAATCATACGGAGCCGTAATTTAATGTAAATCAAGCTTGAAGCTTTTATTGGCAAAAAGCTATAAATATGAGATTATTAACTATCTAAACAAGTGCCTTAAACGCTTAAAATTAATGCAAATCAAGGGTTGAAAATATAGTTTAAAAAACAATAGAAAGGTTTATTTAAGAATTCTTCCCTTTTAGAGCCTGTCCCGAGAATCGGGAGAAGATGGCGACAGCCAGAAGGGTGTATTTTTGGTTATATTGTTCTTATTTCACCCTTTTAAAGTGTTAATTGAGTGCTTGATAAAGTTAGGAGAGTAAAAAAATGAGAAAATAATACCGCTTTTTCAACTTAAGGCACTTCTAACTTTAAGTACTTTTAACTTGATTGAAATAATGAATGAAGTTTTAGCGAAAACATTATTTTTGTAGGATGATTGACAATACCGAAGCATTAGCAAATTTAAATAAAATGTGTTCCGAAACTTTAATGGAGCATTTGGGAATTATCTACACCGAAGCAGGCAATGATTATTTAGTAGCAGAAATGGAAGTTACTTCTAATCATTGGCAGCCGATGAAAATACTACATGGTGGTGCAACTTTAGCATTGGCCGAATCGGTAGGAAGTGCATTGTCAGTTATTCATACCGATTTGAAAAATTACGATGTAAAAGGTATGGAAATAAATGCCAATCATGTAAGAAGCTTGCGAAAAGGTAAAATTACGGCAAAAGCTCAGTTTATTCACAAAGGAAAAATGACTCACATTGTTGAAGTAAATGTTTTGAATGAACAAAATAAATTGGTTTCTATTTGTCGTATAACCAATGTAATTATTAAAAAATAAGCATGAGGCATATCGAGGGGGAAGATGTTGATGTTCATGATTTTCTGAATACATGTTTGGAAAAGGAGATTGCTTTTTATGTGTTTGCAAAACCTAATTCCGGCAAATTGGAGTTTGGAGCTCAGCTTAGCGAGAAATCAGAAGTAATTAATGAATTAACCGAATGCTTTGGTAAGCAAGGATTTGTATTTTCACCTTTTCAACAAAATTGTAGGTTTAACTCTCATTTTATTCGAAGAGAGCTTTCAGAAATCAATTCGAAAAGTTTGCGTTTGATAAAAGAAAAATCTGATTTGGAAATATTGGATGATCCCAAAGTTCATGTTAGCACCCGTGAAGAGTATGAATTGCAAATTACAAGAATGATAAATGATTTGCAGGATAATAAACTCGAAAAAGTAATTTTATCGCGCATAGAAATATTGGAAAACAGAGGGCGAAAGAATGCTGTTGCAGCATTTTTGAATTTGAATAAAACTTATCCGAAAGCTTTTGTTTTTATGGTTGATATTCCGGATGTGGGCTTGTGGATTGGAGCAACACCGGAAAGGTTGATGCGCAAAAATCAATTGATTACGGAAACGATGGCTTTGGCAGGAACTCAAAAGTTAGATGGGAGGAAATTGAGTGAAATTAATTGGGACAAAAAAGAAATTGAAGAGCAAGCTTTTGTTACCGATTATATTGATTCAGTTTTTAAGAAATACAAAATAAAGAATGTCGAGAAAAATGGCCCGGTAACTGCTTTAGCTGGCAATATTGTTCATCTTAAAACTCATTTTAAAGCTTATTTGAACCTTGAGGGAAATGAACTTTCAAATTTTATAAAAGATTTGCACCCAACTCCTGCTGTGTGCGGATTACCTAAAAAATCGGCACTAGAGTTGATTGATGAGGTTGAAAATCATGACAGGGAATATTATGGTGGATATCTTGGGCCTGTTGAGGAGGATGGAGATTTATCCTTGTTTGTGAATTTGAGAAGCATGAAAGTTCTTCAAAACAAAATGGCTCTTTTTGTAGGTGGTGGAATAACGGTTGATTCAAATCCCGAAAAGGAATGGATGGAAACCTGTTTTAAAGCCCAAACTTTGCTTAATGTGATTAAATAATCGAATTTGTTTTAAATTTGGATTGCGAAGAGAAAATGTGTTTCTCGCAAAGGTCGCAAAGAATTAAAGCAGTAAGAACGCAAAGGGATTAAAGTGAATAGTTTGATTTTTGCATCTTTAGTTTGGACCTTAACGTTCCGAATAATTTCGGAATTTGTGTGAAACTTCATAATTTGGTCATCTTCATATGCTCAAAAGAAAGCGAATGAATTCAGAGGTTACTACAACAATAAAAGAAAATACAAAATACATGGAGCGCAATTATTCAGATATCAAAGGTGTGAAAGAGCTGATTGATATCTGCCGGGCCAAAGGAATGGAATATGTAATTGTTTCTCCGGGCTCCAGAAATGCTCCGCTAAGCATCTCTTTTGCAAAAGATCAGCGAATAAAAAGCTTGGTGATTGTTGATGAGCGTAGTGCAGCTTATTTTGCTTTGGGAATTGCTCAGCAAACTCGTAAACCTGTAGGATTGGTTTGTACATCGGGAACGGCACTGTTGAATTACGGGCCAGCTGTTGCTGAAGCTTATTACCAGCGTTTGCCATTGGTGGTGATCTCTGCCGATCGTCCAAGCGAATGGATTGGGCAGGATGACAGCCAAGCCATTCCACAGCCTGATGTGTTCAACGGATTTGTGAAAGGCAGTTATCAGTTGCCTTTGGATGCCAACAACCCTGATGATTGCTGGTACTTGAATCGCATGGCAAATGAAGCCTTATCTCTTGCTCAGTCAGGGCGTATTGGTCCCGTTCACATCAATTTCCCTTTGCGTGAGCCTTTGTATGGGGTAAAACAATATCCGGACACGGATGAAAGGGTAATCCGTAAAGTGAGTTCGGTAGATGAATTGAGTAAGGAAAGTGTTGAGGATTTGGCCGAGGCTTTCAATTCCAACAAAAAGATATTGATACTGGCCGGATTGCTGCATCATCAGCCAGAGCTAAATGAGTTGCTGAAACAATTGGCCCCAAAGCCCAATGTGGTTGTAATGACCGAATCGGTTGCCAATTTGCATGGAGAGGAATTCCTGCCTTGTATCGACAGGGTAATTTGCTCGGTGAAAGAGGAGGAGAAAAAGGATTTTCAGCCTGATTTGCTGATTAATTTTGGTGGACCATTGGTGTCGAAGATGATCAAAGCTTTCTTGCGCGATTATCGCCCAAAGGAACATTGGTTTGTAGGAAAAGAGGATCATTTTATTGATACCTTCAAGAACCTTACCTCTCACATTGATGTATCTCCATTGGCATTTTTCCGTCAGTTGTTGCCTGCATTGAATCATACGCAAAGTGGGTATGCAAATCTCTGGAAAGAAAGAGATGTTTTGGTTGGAAACATCCACGAGGCTTACCTTGATAATTTGCAGTGGAGTGACATGAAGGCTTTTGAGAAAATCTTAAAAGTAATCCCGGAAGGGGGAAATCTCCATTTGGCAAACTCTTCGGTGGTACGATATGCTCAATTGTTTAAATCATCCGATCAAATTACATATAATTCAAACCGAGGAACCAGTGGGATAGATGGTTGTACATCAACAGCGGCAGGTGCTGCTTTGGTGAATGGCAAATGCACCACATTGATTACCGGTGACATCAGCTTTTTCTATGATTCGAACGGATTGTGGAACAAGTACCTGCAGCCAAATCTGAAAATTATTCTCATCAACAATGGAGGAGGAGGAATCTTCCGATTCATATCAGGCCCATCGGGAGTGGATGAGTTGGAAGAATATTTTGAAACGGTGCAGGAATACCGTGCCGATAAACTGGCAGAAACCTTTGGATTGGATTACTTTTACGCCGAAAATGAAACAGAGGTAGAGAAGATGCTACCTGAATTCTATGCAGCCAATGAAAGAGCTGCCGTTCTGGAAATTAAAACGCCAAGAACGATAAACGATCAAGTGCTAATAAATTATTTTAAAACTATAAAATCAGAGGTATGACAACTAGAAACTGGACTACCATTAAGGAATACGAAGACATTAAATTCGAATTTTTCGAAGGAATTGC